>JAABTE010000290.1 GCA_011390035.1 Desulfobacteraceae bacterium
GAGGATGTTGCGGATGGACATTCCAAGATCCACCACCACGAAGATTGTTTTCCCGCCGTTTTTATCCATTGCCCGATATCGGAATATGCTCCATGACCGGTTTGATCTGACCGATCTTAAATGGTTTTGTTTTCAATCTGTCCAGTTTCAGTCTGTCCAGCTTCAGTCTGTTCGGGTCGCGAGCCGCCGTTCCGCCCGCTCCCAGTCTCCCATGGTGTCGATGTTGACGGAATTCGCCCCATCCACCGGATACCCCAGGACACGATCGCCGTACAGGCTGTCACGGTCCATGACAACCTCGGTGCGCGTGACATAGACAGATCCTTCCCTGTGATAAGCGACGGGAAGTTCCTGACGGCGGCGGATGGGCTGCGCCTCGCCGGTGCTAAGACACATCGCCCCGTCATCCCTCCTGAAATAGACCCAGTGGGGATTGTATTTGGCCGGCACAGGCAGAACCGTCATCACCGCGTCAGCCCCGCTTTCGTCCAGCATGCGAATACACCCGTCGATCAGGCCCGCCGGCCGGAAAGGGCTGGTGGGCTGAAGAAGGCAGACGGCATCAAAACGCTCGCCGCGCTCCGCCAGAAATTCAAGGGCATGACGGACCACCGGCAGGGTGGGCGTGTCATCCCGGGCCAGCTCCGCGGGACGCAGAAAAGGGGCATCCAGTCCCCACTCCAGCCCCACCTGATGGATCGCCGCGTCATCGGTGCTCAGGACAACGCGGTCCAGCAGTGCGGCGGCCCGGGCCGCCTCGGCGGTATAGGCCAGCAGCGGCTTTCCACCCAGGAGGCGGATGTTCTTGCCCGGCACGCCCTTTGAGCCGCCCCTTGCTGGAATCAATCCCAGAATTCGCACATTCGTCTCCCTTTTATCGTTTTCTCCAAGGCCACAAGCTGTTTCCCCATGAACCGGTCCATTACCCGCCGCTGAACCGGCCCATCACCCCATTGATGCTTAACCTCCTCAGTATGTGAGCCGCTTTTCGATATGCAGCGGCGCCGTGACCAGCAGGCGGGCGATCCGCTCCCCCGCGTCGCCCTCGCCGTAAAGCCGGTCCGACGGATAACGGCCATTGGCGAGCTGCCGCTCCAGCGCCGCCCGGATGGCCTCCCGCTCATGGCCCACGTCCACCACGTTGGCGCCCCGCTCCCGGCCCAACTGGCGGGACCCGATGTTGATCACCGGCACCCCCAGAAACGACGCCTCCCGGATGCCCACGCTGGAGTTGCCCACAAGGCACCTGCAATTGTAGATGAGCCGCAGAAAATCCACCGGCTTCATGTTTTTGAAAAAGCGGATGTTGGGCGGATTCTCATTCTCTCGAAAGGCCCGGATGGCGTTTGAGGTGCCGTCGGAGCCGGCGTCCACGTTGGGCCAGAACCATAAAGTGGGCAGGCCCGCGTCCCGGATTGCCGCCAGGGTTTCCACCGCCTGGTTGCGCGCCATCCGGTATTCGGTGGTCACCGGGTGCTGAAGCACCACGAGGTAGCCTTCGGAAAGATCCAGCCGGGGCCCCACGCCGCCGTACTTTTCCATGGGATTGAAATCGAGCTGCGGATCACGGAGAATCTCGGCCGCGATGTCGATGGACGGGCATCCCGTCATGTGGACCGCTTCCGGCGCCTCGCCCATGCGCACTACCCGATCGCGGGCCTTTTCCGTGGAGACAAAGTGCAGGTCCGACAGCTTGGTGACCGCATGGCGCACCTTCTCGTCGATACTGCCGGTCACCTCGCCCCCCTGCACATGGGCAAGGGGGATGTTCATGTAGGAGGCGGCGATGGCCGTGGCGATGGTCTCGTACCGGTCCGCCACGGTGATCACCACATCCGGCCGGAGGTTGTCAAGCACCGTGGCCAGCTCCAGAAGCCCGATGCCGGTGGTCTTGGCCATGGAGGTCAGGTTCTCCCCCTCCAGCACCATGAAGACACGGGCGGCGATGGGAAAACCATCCTTTTCAATGAATTCCGATGCGGTTCCATATCGGTCCAGCAGGGCTGAGCCGGCGATGACGAGTTGAAGGTTCAGATCCGGATGGGCCTGAACCGCCTTGAGCACCGTCTTGATCCGGCTGTAGCTGGGCCGGGCGGTGATGACCACGCAGATGTTTCGGTTACCGTTTGGCTTTTCAGACAAAAGAGCGCCTCATGATGAAAAGGGGATTGATGGTTGATCCCGCTTATATAGCTGTTATCTCAATATTATTACGCTTAAATGTTGCCAGCAATTCATGCGCTGACGTGAACGCTTTCGAAGGAGGCAAGGTCTCACGCCAGGTCCGCCGGCTCCAGCAGTGCGGACGCCGCCACGTCCCTGGCCAGCCGTCGGCCGATCAGTCGATCCATCTCCGAGGGGGGAATGCCGGTGCCCGGTTTCTTGAGCGTGAGATGGCCCGCCTCCAGCGTCGCGCCCGCCGGCAGGTCCCGCGTCAGGGCGATACTCCGGGTAAACAGATCCCGCATGGGCGACAACCGTTTGGCCATTTCGTCCTTATTCAACGGATTGCGCCGCATCCCCTCGATGAACCGGACCCCGGCCACCAGTTGCGTCAGTTCCGCAACCGTCACCGAGGCCACCACATCCGGCCCGAACATCCGGCGACTGAAGGTGACGTGGACCTCCGCGGCCATGGCGCCCAGGGTGGCGGCGGCCAGGGCCGGGAAGGGTGTTCCGGAATGATCCGACAGCCCCGCCGGGCATCCGTACCGCTCCTGGAAAAAAGCGAGCAGGTTCAGCCCCACACGCTCCGGAGGCGTAGGATACATGGATGTGCATTGAAACACGATCAGCTCCAGATCCCGCCGCCGGACGCGCGCCACGGCATCGTCTATTTCCTCCAGCGGACTCATGCCGGTGGACAGCAGCACCGGCAGATTCGTTTCGGCCATGGACGACAGCATCCGATCGTTGCCCACCTCGCCGGAAGCGACTTTCCAGGCCGCCACCCCCACCCGCTTTAGCAGGTCCACCGCCTCCATGGAAAAGGGAGAACTGAGAAACATCAGCCCCCGCTGGTCCGCGTGGCGCCGCAGCCCCCGCCACTGATCCTCGGTGAACTCCATGCGCCGCCAGTAATCGTACCGGGTCTCGTCCTGGTGACTGAATTTGACCCGCCAGGGCTCATTCAAGGTACTCTCGGCGGAGGCGATGTGGGTTTGGAACTTCACCGCGTCGGCCCCGGCGTCCGCTATGGCGTCAATGTAGGCGTGGGCCGCTCCCAGGCTGCCGTCATGGGCCTGGGCCACCTCGGCTATCACCAGGCACCGGTCCGGGTTCAGGGGCATTCTCATGATCTTTTCGCCTCTCCCATGGCTTTTCGCGCTTATAGACTCAATGCGTCATCATTTGCTCGACGCGCCTTCTACTCAATTGCTCAATGCGTCTTCTGCTCAATGCGCCGTCTTTTTCATGCAAGCGCAGATATGCCGCGATCACCGCCGCCTTCTCGTGGTCTCGCCGCGCCGCTCTTTTCAGCCGTTTCGCTCCGGCGTCTTTTTTC
>JAABTE010000291.1 GCA_011390035.1 Desulfobacteraceae bacterium
GCCGCTGGGAACCGTTTTCAAACACCGGCCACCACCCCTGGGGGCCGTAGGCTTCAAGAAGCCGAGCGTTCAGTGCCCGGACCCGTTCCAGCCACTCATCCGGCATGGGTTTCATTGCCTCTGGAATTCTTTTTCCTCCTGAACCCCGCTTTGCTACTGAACCCCCCTTTGTTCCAAGATTCTTTTTTCCTTCTGGACGCCTTTCTTCTTGAGTCCTCTTTCCTTGATCCGCCATGGGCGCTGTGATCCCCCTATCCTCTCTCGAAAAAAAAATTGACCGCACACCCCGGGCCGGTTAAGGTGAATAACAGGATGCCTGAACACCCAAAACCTTCGGAACCGGAACCGGAACCCGAACCCATGAAAAACATTCTGAAACGCCAGCGCGGATTTGTATTGGTGGCCGTGTCCATCGCCATTGCGGTGGGGCTGATCGCCGCCCTGATTCTGGGCATTTACGGCCTGTTTCGCTTCAAAGATCCGGTGATGGGCTTTCTGGCCCGCCAGGTGCCGGTGGAATGGGAGCGGCAACTCGGCCAGTCCAGCCTGCGGCAAATCCTCCAGCGGGGCCGATTCGTCACGGACCCGGATATCCGTCAGATGATGACCCGGATCAGCGACCCCGTGCTGAACGGCATTCCCCAGGATCGCTATGAGTTTTCCGTTTACATCCTGGATGATCCCGCCGTCAACGCCTTCGCCCTGCCGGGCGGTCCCATTGTATTTAACTCGGGGCTGCTTCTGGCGGCGCAAACCCCGGGGCAGGTGGCCGGGGTGCTGGCCCACGAGGCGGCCCATGTCACGCTTCAGCACGGCCTGCAACAGATGATGACCAGCGTGGGGCTGTTCACCGCCGTCCAGGTGGTGATCGGGGACGCCTCGGCGCTGGTTCAGATCCTGGCCCGCCAGGGCATGCATCTTATCACCCAGAAGTATTCAAGAGACGCGGAGCGGGACGCGGACGCTTTGGGATGGGAGTATATGACGGAAGCCGGATTCGACCCGAGGGGCATGCTCAACTTCTTTGAAACCCTTCGCCGCCTGGAGGGGCAGGGCGGGGGAGACGGCGTCCTCAGCTTTCTTAGCACCCACCCCACCACAGAGGATCGCATCGAGCGACTGCGGGAGCAGTTGCCCGAAAGCGGCCGGCTTCCGGATTACCGGCGATTCGATATCGATTTCACCGTCTTCCAGGAACGATTGCGGCGGGTGACGACACCAGCCGGAAACGGCTGAACGGCGCCATCGCCCCCGAATGTCCCCGCAAAAAAAGCGGCCCCTCCGGAGCATTCGTCCGAAGGGGCCGCCTTAAAATCCGGAATCCGAAGCCGTGTCTGGCCTGATCCGTCTGAATCAGAGGGCTGAATCAGCGGCCGGGCAAGACGACTACTTCTTCTCCTTGGGATGGCACTGGGTGCAGGATGTGGGCGCCGCGTTGGATTTCGTCTGCTTCTTGAACTCCTGGTGGCATCCTCTGCAATTCTCGTGGATCGCCTCGGCGTGGTATTCCAGCTCCGCCTTCTTGACATCCTCGCGGGAAGCCTTCTTGTCCCGAAGCTCCTTTTTCATATCCCGGGGCATTTCGCCGGGCTTGGCGTGGCACGCGATGCAGTTTTGCACCTCGTCGCCCATCTTCAGGCCGGCAAGGGGCTTGCCATCCTTGTCGTGGTGGCACACGCCGCAACCGTCCTTGTACAGATCCGGGTACTTCTGGGCGTAATCCTCGGCATGCTTCTTGTGCGTGAACTCCACGATGCCCTTCTCGTGGGGATAGGACTTCTGCTCCATGGGAACCACGTCGGCCACCTGTGTGGCGGCGTAGATGGCCGATGCCGCGAAAATCATTGCCAAAGCGGCGATTGCCATTGCGATTGATAGGGATTTTTTCATCTGGACCTTTTCACCTCCTTTCCACGTTAAAGAAAAAGCCGGTTCAAGCCTTGTGAAACTATTGAATGTTCTTTATCAACTAAACAGGTCCCTGTCAATGGCAAAGAGACAGATGACCGCATGTTGGCGCCATGCATCGGCAAAGCGACGCTATACATCCGAAACCGGATATGATAGACTGGCCTCTTTTTAACTGGAATCCCGGAATCGGGGCGCGGCCCCCGCCTCCGGGCGCTTGAGGGAGTACGCCATGCGACAGGACCGGATCACCTCGGCATACGGCTTCAACGCGGGCCTGACCCGGCTGGGCAAACGCCTGCTGACGGCCTATGCCACCATTTATATACTGGAGCTTGTGGCCACCCACTGGCTCCATTCACCCATCGCCGGGTGGCTCTTCCTGTATCCGCCGAGCCATCCGAACTTCCACATCTTCCAGATCCTGACCCATCCTTTCATCCACCATCCGAACGAGCCCATCGGGTTTCTGCTCAATTGCCTCGTTTTCTACTTCTTTGCCGGCGCCATGGAACAGCGGCTGGGGCGCGGGGATTTTCTGACGCTTTATTTCCTGTCGTCGCTGGCCGGGGCCCTGACGGGGCTGCTGGTGGGCGGACTGACCGGATACGCCGAGCCCATGGCGGGCATCCTGCCGGCCCTGCTGGCCCTGGTGGTGGTCTTCGGGCTGATCCAGCCGGACGCCACACTGCTGCTGATGTTCATCCTGCCCATCAAGGCCCGATACATCAGCTACGCCACGATTTTGATCGCCCTGCTGACCTTCCTGGCCAGGGTCAACCCCAACGGCGCACATCAACTGGGGGCCATCGGCTTCGGCTGGCTCTGGCTGGCGGCCTGGCAAAGGGGGATCGACGCGGGGCAGATCCATATCTGGTATCTTCAGTGGCGGCTTCGGCGGAAAAAGGCCCGATTCCGGGTGATCGACGGACATAAGGAAAAAGACGATGAACCGCCCACCTATCACTGATCCTTAAGGAGAAATGATGAGCCTGCGCAGCTTCACCCTCTATGACAGCTTTCAGAGAAACGCCCCACTTTATCCGGACCCCGTAGCCCTCAAATCGCCGGCCATGGACCGGGAAGCGGTCAAGCGGCTTTATGGCCAGGGAGGGAATCGGTCATGAGCGACGCCGCCATCGGAAAACCGTCCGTCACCTTCCTCGGCGCCGCCCGAGAGGTGACCGGCTCCATGCATCTTCTGGAAACGGAGGGCAGCCGGATTCTGCTCGACTGCGGCCTGTTTCAGGGCCGGCGCAAGGATGCGGCGGAAAAAAACCGGCACCTGCCCGTGGACCCGGCAGACATCACCACAGTGATCCTCTCCCACGCCCACATCGACCATTCGGGCCGGATTCCCATCCTGGCCCGGCACGGTTTCAAGGGCCGCGTCGTATGCACCCGGGCCACGGCCGACGCCGCGGAATTCCTGCTGCTGGACAGCGCCCACTTGCAGGAGCAGGACGCGGCCTACCTCAACTACAAGACCGCCCGGGGCGCCCTGATGGAGATGAAAAACAGCGGCGCCGGAAAAAAGGCGGCCTCCATGGATGAAATCCGCAAGTTCCTGAAAAAGGACCGGCACCAGCTCGACAC
>JAABTE010000292.1 GCA_011390035.1 Desulfobacteraceae bacterium
GACGCGCCGGATGAGATGTTCGCCCCCCGGGTGGAAAACGGCCGCCTGCATGGCCGGGGGTCGGTGGATGACAAATACGCGGTGGCCCTGTCTCTGCTGATGCTCAAGGCCCACCCGGACGGGCGGGTGGGGGCTCTGATCACCAGCGACGAGGAGATCGGCGGCTTCAAGGGCGCAAAGCCGGCCCTGGCCGAGGTCCGCTCTGATTTCTGCATCGCCCTGGACGGTGGCAATCCGGAAGAGATCGTGCTGAAGGAAAAGGGCCTTCTCCGCCTGCGCCTGGTGGGCCATGGCGCAACCGCCCACGGCGCCCGGCCCTGGCTGGGAGACAACGCCATCGAAAACCTGATGGCCGACTACCAGCGCATCAAGCCCTTCTTCGACCAGACCGCGCCGGACCACTGGCACCGGACCTTGAACCTTGGCATCATCCGGGGCGGAAAATCCCTCAACCAGGTGCCAGACAGGGCCGAGGCCCTGCTGGATATCCGATACACCGAGGGCGACGACGTGGACCGGCTGGTGGCGGAGATGCGCGAGCGCATCCGGGGAGAGCTGGTGGTGGAGGAAAAGGAGCCGATGTTCATCGGCGGCCGATCCCACCACCTGGACCGGCTGCTCAAGCTCGCCCCGGAGGTGAAAACCGGCGCCGAGCACGGCGCCAGCGACGCCCGCCACCTGGCGCTTTACGGGATGAAGGGGATCATCTGGGGCGCGGAGGGGGAAAACAGCCACCACACGGAAAACGAGTACGTTGTGATCGACAGCCTGACGCGGCTTTATGAAAGGCTGGACCGGTTTATCGCAACAGCAGAATGATGCATGCTTGAAAAGCGGCTCTTGAAGGGGGATTCATCCCCCGCCTTCCGGGCCTGGACCAAAACGAGTTTGGCGGACCGCGGCGGAGCGGCGCCGATCAGCCCCGATCAGCCCCGGCACGCCATGTCGCCTTGAATCGCGGTCCTCAGATGGCGCCACCGGTGGGCGTCATCCGAGAATTTCCGGCCATCCAGCTCGGTCCAGACCCGTTCCATGGCGTCCAGCGCACCCCTTGTTCCCAGTTCCATGGCCCGGTTGGCCATTAGGTTGGCCGCACCCCTTGTTCCCAGTTCCATGGCTCGGTTGGCCATGAGGTTGGCCGGGCCACTTGTCCCCAGTTCCATGGCCCGGCCGGCCATGAGGTTGGCCACATCGCGGCTGGCCCGGCAGAAGAGCATCGGCAGGGAGACAAGGCCCAGCATGCGGTCGTCCCACTCGATGCCGCTTCCGGCCATTTCAGGATGCCGGGCCTGGATCACAGCTTCCGGATCCCGGCCCTGGATCGCAGCTTCCGGATTCCGGCCCTGTATGGCGTCGTAAAAGCGGCCGGCGATCTTGTGGTGCCGGGGCGGAATGTAGGGGTGGGGCGGCATCTGGGCTCCCAGCGCCCGGCGGACCGTTTCGAGCTGGTCCGACAGCGGCCTTTCATGGTCCCAGGGCGTGAAGCTGGCCCTGATATTTAGCAACCTTCGCCGGCCGCCGTCTGCCAGGGGCAGCATCAGAAGAGCCGTCTTTTCGTCGATCTCCCATACGCCGAGCACCTCGTGACGCAGCACCTTCCATGTATTCCCGTAGGGAGCCTGCCAGAGGACATCGGCCGGCGCCGCTTCCGGCCGGAGCAGAAAAGAAGCCGCCTCCCCCTCGGCGGCCGGTTCCGTCCGCACGGCAAACACCGAATCCACCCGCGCCCCACGCAGAACCGGCGCGATGCATCGGAGCGATTCGATCACAAAGCCGTTCATCTCCGCCAGATCCACCGCGGTATCGAGCAGCGGGCGGGCCAGCGGGCCGAAGGCCCGATCATGGAGGATTGCCGGCGTGACCGGCGCAAAGGGCCGCCCCCGGGCCGCGCAGGCCGCCGCGGCCATGGCGTGGGCGATCAGATCCATGGCAAGGGGCAGCAGCAGGTCTGGGATGGGATGGCCGTTCATGGCCGGCAGCCGAATCATGCGGCTGACCGGATGTGTCCGCAAGGCCCGCTCGCGGTTTTCCATGGCCGCCTGGCAGATCACCGCCATGCGGGCGTGGCGGCAGCCGAAGATCGACAGATCGTCCAGCGCCGCCTCGAAGTGGCGCGGGTCCGAGGCGTCAATGAATACCAGGGTGTCCTCGGCGGTATCATAATCCGGGGCGATGGCCGGCAGATACCAGTTGCCCTCCGAATAAAAGAGCAGCCGCCCATCCCCGTTATTATTGGCCCCGCCAGTATTGGCGCTGCCAGCATTGGCCCTGCCAGCATTGGCGCCGCCAGCATTGGCGCCGCCAGCATTGGCGCTGCCAGCATTGGCCCTGCCAGCATTGGTCCCGACAGCATTGGTCCCGACAGCATTGGTCCCGACAGCATCGGTCCCGACAGCATCGGCCCCGCCGCCATCGGCTTTCTTCCCACCTGAAGCGGGGGCGTCGGCCGACGCCCGACGCCGGAAATCGTCGATGCTTTCCCCCTCCAGATATCGGCGCTCCCATTCCCCCACCTGATCGGGTCCGTAAGATCGGATCATCTCCTGCCGGTCTGTCAGGGGAATGAAGCGGCCCGCGACCCGGTCGTCCACCGCCGCCAGGGGCCCGTGAGCGGCCACGCCGTAGAGGTGCGCCTCCATGCAGATGGCCCCGGTCCGGTCGAAGATGGACCGCCACTGCGCGCCGGTTCCGCCAGGCCCCACGATAAAGCCGCCGCGGTAGGTCCGGTTTTCTTCCATTACCGAAACGATCCCTTCGCAAAGCGCCGCATCCGCCGCCACCCGGCAAACAACGCCTTCCGCCCCGGCCAGATGCCGCCGCGCAATCCCGGCCCGCTCCGGCCACAAGAGCGCCAGGGCCTCGATGAAAAGCCCGCACAACACCCCATACAGCGCCATCCCCCCGGCCGCCTCCCCTTCATCCCGGCAGGCAATATACCCCCCGGCCCCTGAAAACCTCCGGCGCCACCCGCCATCCCCCATCGCCCCGATGCCTATAACGCCAGCTCCGCCCCCCCCAATGCCCGCCCTGTCACCCCCGTCCATCCCGTCCACTGCGTCCACTGCGTCTACTGTGTCCACTGCGTCCACCACGTCCATTCCGTCCACCCCCCCGGCAGACCCGGACACCGCCCATCCATGCTCAAAGCCACCTTTATGCTCAAAGCCATCTCCATGGCCCATCCCATCCCCCCACCGCATCTGGATAAAAACCCCTTCCACCGGAAAATACTCCACCGGCGCCCCCCGATCCCCCACCCGGATCGCGCCGTCCAGATACCGGCTCCATACATGGGCCGCGTGCCGCGCCGCCGCCTCGGACGCACGATCCCACGGAATCAGGATAATCTCGCCCTCCGGCGCGAGCTGGGCCGCGACCCTCTCGATCAGTTCCGGCGGCGGCACCGCTTCGCACAGCGCCTGAAGCGGATGATCCGACGCCAGGCGGCGGGCCACCCGCCGCGCCT
>JAABTE010000293.1 GCA_011390035.1 Desulfobacteraceae bacterium
TTCCTTTATTTGAGATGGTTATCGGCAACCTCCATAAGGATCGGGTCTCCGGAAGCTTCATGGAGGTCGATCCAATTTATTCAGCGCATGTTTTTCAGCGCATACTTTCCAATGGGACGCGTGCGGTGCGATGGGGCCGGATGTCCTTTTCCACCCGGACGGCGATCTTCCGGCGGCCGTCGTCCAGGGTGATCCGGTCCCCCGGCGAAAGGGGCCGATCCACCTTGGCGAACCCGCAGCTCAACCCCCGGATTTTCAACCCCTCCGGCGGATTCGGATCGGCCATGCTGTAAATCCGGCCCTGGCTCCGGCCGATGGCCATGTCCGTGGCGCAGGTGAGTACCTTCCCCATTTTCCGGCCGTCCGAATCGAAAACGGCGGCGGGCATGTTGACCTTTCGCGGGTCATCCCCGGCAAAGGGCACGGTGTATTCGGGGTTTTGGATGTTTCCAAGGGCATCGTCTCCGATGAAGCGCTTGGTGAAGCTCGCTCCATCCGGGGCAAAGGGCAGGGCGAAGGGCCACGGGTGATGGATGAATGGCCAGTTGCCGATGTCCTGATGAGACAGGGGCAGCGTCGCCCCGGCCCGCAGGGAATCCCGTGATGCGAGCCCGCAGGGCGTCATCCGGAATTTCTCGCCGGCGGCGCTGATCGTCTCCCAGGTTTTGACAAAGGCCTCCGGCGCCGTGAAGATCTCGAACCCGAACTCCCCCGTGTAGCCGGTTCGGGAGAGCAGAATGGGGGTGCCGTCCGCGAGGCGAGCGGCCTCGCTCCCCGGCCCGTCCGCGTCGAAATGCCCCTTGAAGGAAAAATAAGGCATCTTTTCAAAGACCCGATCCGGCTCCGACAGCACCTTTTCCATGATTCGGGCGGCCATGGGCCCCTGCACGTCCATCTTGCCCACCCGGTCGGTCAGGTCGATTATCCGGGCCGTTCCACCCGCCAGATTCGCCTGAAGATGGTCGGCGATGGGCCCGCCCATCCCGGCGTTGACCACCACCATGAAGTCGGCCTCATCCAACCGATAGATGATCGCGT
Source organism: Desulfobacteraceae bacterium (assembly GCA_011390035.1). GTDB lineage: Bacteria > Desulfobacterota > Desulfobacteria > Desulfobacterales > JAABSP01 > JAABTE01. Next base: position 1,039 of record JAABTE010000293.1, read on the forward strand.
CGTCGATCACCCACCCCTTTTCATTCAAAAACGCCCCATAGACGCACCGGCCCGGCGAAAGGGGCCGCTTGCCTTTTCCCACGCAGGCGCTCAGATCATTGGTGAAGCAGCGCTGCAGCAGATCCAGCGCGTCCACCCCCGACACCATCGCCACCGCCATGTGGCTGGTGTCGAAGGCCCCAGCCCGGCTGATGACGGACACATGCTCGTCCCGGGCCGAGGCGTACCAAAGGGGCATCTCGTATCCGCCGAACTCGGCCATCCTGGCCCCATGGGCAATGTGCCAGGGATGCAATCGGGTCTTTTTAATGGTTTCCGTCATTTTCGGCCCCCCTGTTTCCACATTGGGATTTTAAACGCCAGATTTTATTGAAAATATAAATTTATAGCCACAAAGGATTCGCCCCAGGCCTCGAACAAATCCTTTCTTGAAACAAATCCCGCTACAGAAAACAAATCCCTTTACAGAACATACGGCACCTTCACATTGAACCCCTTATAAATGACAAAGGTCTCCATGGAGCGCACCCCCGGCACCTTCACCACCTCGTTGGTGTAAAAATCCTGGAGATTGAATTCGTCGTTGAAGACCACCGTTGCCATCAGGTCATACCGACCCGTCACCACCGCCACGGAGACCACCCCCCGCAGTTGGCTGAACGCCTCGGCCTTTTGAAACATGTCCGCCGTGCCCAGCTTCACGCCGATGATCACCAGTTGATGATAGGGCAGTCCTTCCGGGTCCACCACTCCGGAGATGGCCAGAACCCCGCTTTCCAGCAGCTTGTTCACCCGGGCCCGCACCGTGTTCTCCGTCAGCCCCAGGTCCTGGGCGATGACACGGTGGGATTTACGGCCGTCCCGCAGGTGCTTGATGATGGCCATGTTGATGTCGTCGATTTTCATGTTCCGCGCCGGCTCCGATTTTCAAGTCCGTATCCATCTTACGGAGTCGCTTGGAATATTGTCAATAAAAAAGTCAGAAAATTATTTTTTCAGAAAAAAACGTGAAAAAAATTCATTGATAGCGCAGATTTTGTATGATAGTTCCTAAAAGATTAGGTCGGCGGCTTCCGGTTGGCGGGGACGGCCGGCGCGGAGGAAACCCTTATTATGATGCGGGAGGGGGATGTCATGGCCATTCATATCGCGATTATCGGGGCGGGGCCCGGCGGATATGTCGCGGCGATCCGGGCGGCGCAGCTTGGGGCGGATGTCACGCTGATCGAAAAAGAGAGCGTGGGCGGCACCTGCCTCAACTGGGGCTGCATTCCTTCCAAGGTTCTGATCCGGACGGCGGGGATTCTGGAGACCTTTCACCAGGCCGGCGCCTTCGGCATCGACTGGGACGGGACGGCCCGGGTGGACATGGCGCGGCTGATGGCCAGAAAGGAGGCGGTGATCGCCACCCAGGCAAGGGGCATTCATGGACTGCTGAAACAGCGAAAGGTGCGCTACCTGGCCGGAACGGCCCATATCGAGGGTCCGGGCCGGCTTCGAGTGACGCCTTCAGCCTCCGGCGAGGATGCCAACGCCGAGGCCGAAGGAAAATCCGATACCGCTGCCGCCGGGGGAAAATCGGAGACCGCCGGGGGAAAAGCCGAGACCGCCGGGGGAAAAACCGAGACTGCCGGGGCAAAAGCCGAGACTGCCGGGGGAAAAACCGAGACCGTGGAATGGGACCGGCTGATCATTGCCACCGGCACCCGGCCCCTTGAGATCAAGGGCTTTGCCTTTGACGGGGAATCGGTGCTTTCCAGCAACCACGCCCTGGCGCTCAAGGCCGTGCCGCGATCCGTGATGATCGTGGGCGGCGGCGTCATCGGCTGCGAGTTCGCCTGCATCCTGTCGGGCCTCGGGGCGCAGGTGACGGTGGTGGAGGGGCTGGACCGGCTGCTTCCCCTGCCCTCCGTGGACGAGGCTTGTTCCCGCGTTCTTCAGCGGGAATTCAAGAAGCGCAAGATCGCCTTTATGCTCAATAAAACGGTGGAAAGTTTTGAAAGGGGGGCGGAGGGCCTGACCGTGACGGTGGGGGCGTCGCCCTTTCTGGCAGCGCCGTCGGAAAAGGATCGGCGCCCCGTCACCGTGGCGGTGGAAAAGATGCTCGTCTGCGTGGGCCGGAAGGCCAATTCCGACGGCCTGGGGCTGGAAACAATCGGGGTCGTACCCGACGAGCGGGGGTGGATTCCGGTGGATGACCGCATGCGCACCGCGGCGGAAAACGTCTATGCCATCGGCGACATCCTAGGCCCCTCCCATGTCATGCTGGCCCATGTGGCCTCCGTGGAGGGGGAGGTGGCCGCGGAGAACGCTGTTGCCGGCGGCGACCGGCGGATGGATTATACCGCGGTTCCAGGTGCGATTTTCACCACGCCGGAGGTGGCCAGCGTGGGCCTGAGCGAGGCGGGCGCC
>JAABTE010000030.1 GCA_011390035.1 Desulfobacteraceae bacterium
ACAACGCCGGCGCCCACGGTGCGGCCGCCCTCGCGGATGGCGAAGCGCAGTTCCTTTTCCATGGCGATGGGCGTGATCAGCTCGGCGGCGATCGTCACATTGTCGCCGGGCATCACCATCTCAACGCCCTCGGGCAGCGTCAGCGATCCGGTCACGTCCGTGGTCCGGAAATAAAACTGCGGCCGATACCCGTTGAAGAACGGCGTGTGACGCCCGCCCTCCTCCTTGCTCAGGATGTACACCTCCGCCTTGAACTTCGTGTGCGGCGTGATGCTGCCCGGCGCGCTTACCACCTGGCCCCGCTCAACATCCTCGCGCTTGGTGCCGCGAAGCAAAAGGCCCACATTGTCGCCCGCCTGGCCCTCGTCCAGAAGCTTGCGGAACATCTCAACACCCGTGCAGACCGTCTTTTGCGTCGGGCGAATGCCCACGATCTCCACGTTCTCGCCCACCCGAACACGGCCCCGGTCCACGCGGCCCGTGACCACAGTGCCCCGGCCGGAGATGGAAAACACATCCTCGATGGGCATCAAAAACGGCTTGTCAACGTCACGCTGCGGCTCGGGAATGAACGAGTCGATGGCGTCCATCAGCTCGAAGATGCACTTGGCCTCCGGGCTGTCGTTGTCGTCGCTTTCAAGCGCCTTGAGGGCGCTGCCCCGGATGATCGGCGTGTCGTCCCCCGGAAACTCGTACTTGTCCAGAAGCTCCCGAAGCTCCAGCTCCACCAGCTCGATCAGCTCCTCGTCGTCCACCATGTCGCACTTGTTCAAAAAGACCACGATCCGCGGAACGCCCACCTGACGGGCCAGAAGGATGTGCTCCCGGGTCTGGGGCATCGGGCCGTCGTCGGCCCCCACCACCAGAATCGCCCCGTCCATCTGCGCCGCGCCCGTGATCATGTTCTTGATGTAGTCGGCGTGGCCCGGACAGTCCACATGGGCATAGTGCCGGTTGGGAGTCTCGTACTCCACATGCGCCGTGGCGATGGTGATGCCACGCTCCTTTTCCTCCGGCGCCTTATCGATCTGGTCGAACGGAACATAGCTCGCCAGCCCCCGCATCCCCATGTGCTTGGTGATCGCCGCCGTCAGGGTCGTCTTGCCATGGTCGATATGACCGATCGTTCCGACGTTCACATGCGGCTTTTTCCGCTCAAACTTCTGCTTCGCCATATTTTCCTCCCTCAAATAATCGCGGCAACGCCTCTGGGCGTCTATCTACCATCTGAAATGTGCAAAGGCCTTGTTGGCCTCGGCCATCTTGTGCGTGTCTTCTCGTTTTTTAACGGCGGCGCCCCGATTGTTCATGGCATCGAGCAGTTCGCCGGCCAGTTTCCGGGCCATCCCCTTTTCCGTGCGCTTCCTGGCGAAGTTGATCAGCCAGCGGATCGCCAGCGCCGTGCGCCGGGATGAGCGAATATCGGTGGGCACCTGGTAGGTGGATCCGCCGACGCGCCTGGACTTGACCTCGACCATAGGCCTCACGTTATCCATGGCCTGTTCAAACATCTTCAGCGGCGAATCTCCGACCTTGTCCTCCATGATCTTGAAGGCGTCGTACATGATCGACTCGGCCGTGTTCTTCTTGCCGTCTCTCATGATGGATCGGATAAACTTGGCCACCAGCCTGCTGTCATACTGCGGGTCCGGGATAATGGGCCGTTCCGGCACTTCTCTTCTTCTTGGCATATGTCACACCGTCTTATCTTTTATCCGTTCTGGAGCGTCGGTTGATATTGGAAGGGGATCACTTGGGCTTCTTGGCGCCGTACTTCGACCGACCCTTTTTCCGGTCGGAGACGCCCAGGGTGTCCAGCGTGCCCCGGACGATATGATAGCGGACGCCGGGAAGGTCCTTAACGCGGCCGCCTCGCACCAGCACCACCGAGTGCTCCTGGAGGTTATGCCCGATACCCGGAATATAGGCTGTGACCTCGATGCCGGTGGTCAGGCGCACGCGCGCCACCTTCCGGAGGGCCGAGTTCGGCTTCTTCGGCGTCGAGGTGTAAACACGGGTGCAGACCCCACGCTTCTGGGGAGCGCCCTTCAATGCGGGCGTATTGCTCTTTTGAGCCACCCGCTTTCTACCCTTCCTGACTAACTGGTTGATTGTCGGCATATCCACCTCATGTTATCAAAATTCGCGGGCATATCCCAGCGTGTTTCTACAAAACCCTTTTTGTATATAATCTTTCATCCGTTGTCAAGGAAATATTGATGTAAAAATCAGCCGGCATCCACATCCAGCTTATAGTACGGGGGAAAACCTGTACCCGCCGGGATCAGGCGGCCCATGATCACGTTCTCCTTGAGCCCCCTCAGGTTGTCCACGGACCCGGCTATGGACGCCTCGGTGAGTACCTTCGTGGTCTCCTGGAAGCTGGCCGCCGAGATGAAGCTGTCCGTGCTGAGGGACGCCTTGGTGATGCCGAGGATCAGCGGCTCGGCCACGGCGGGGCGCCCGCCGTTGGTCACGGCCAACTTGTTTTCGTCCTCGAACTTGATCCGATCCACCTGCTCCTCGGTGATAAAGTCGGTATCGCCCGGATCCATCACCTTGACCCGGCGCATCATCTGGCGAACGATCACCTCGATGTGCTTGTCGTTGATCCGCACGCCCTGGAGCCTATAGACCTCCTGGACCTCGTCCACCAGATAGCGGGCCAGGGCCACCTCGCCCTTGATGTTCAGGATGTCCTGGGGCACGGCCGCGCCGCCGATGAGCGGCTCGCCCGCCCGGACATAGTCGCCCTCATAGACGTTGATGTGCTTGCCCCGGGGAATCAGGTACTCCTTCTTTTCCCCCACATCCACCGGCATGATGGTCACCTTCTGCTTTCCCTTTGTGCCCTTGGAGACGGAGACATAGCCGTCGATCTCGCTTAGCACCGAGGTGTCCTTGGGCTTTCGCACCTCGAACAGCTCGGCCACCCGGGGCAGACCGCCGGTGATGTCCTTGGTCTTGGTGGTGGCCCGGGGCAGCTTGGCGATGATGTCGCCCCCCTTCACCTCGTCGCCCTCCTCCACCAGCAGGATGGCGTCCACGGGCAGGTTGTACCGGGCAACGCCCGAGGAGCCGGGCAGCCGGGCCGTCTTGCCCTCCGTGTCCTTTACGGAAATGCGGGGACGCACGTCCCCCAGCTTGGACTCGATCACCGTCCGGCTGGATTTTCCCGTCACCGGGTCCACCTTCTCCTGAAGGGTCTTGCCCAGGGCGATGTCGCCGAACTTGACCACTCCGTCCACCTCGGTGATGATGGGCGTGGTGAACGGGTCCCAGGTGGCCAGGATGTCCCCCGCCTGGACCGTGTCCCCGTCCCGCACCAGAATGTGGGCGCCGTAGATCACCGGATAGCGCTCCCGCTCCCGGCCCGTCTCGCCCACGATGGCGAACTCGCCGCCCCGGCGGTTCATGACCACTTTCTGGCCCTGGGCGTTATCCACCACGTTGATCTCCATGAAGCGCACGGTGCCGTCCAGGCGGGCCCGGATGTCGGCCTGCTCCACCCGCCGGGAGGCGGTGCCGCCGATGTGGAAGGTGCGCATGGTGAGCTGGGTGCCCGGCTCTCCGATGGACTGGGCCGCCAGAATGCCCACCGCCTGGCCGATCTCCACCCGCTGGCCATGGGCCAGGTCCCGGCCGTAGCAGGTGGCGCAGATGCCCTGCCGGGTCTTGCAGGTGAGCACGGAGCGGATCTTCATGCGCTGCACGCCCGCGGCCTCGATCATTTCCACGCCCGCCTCGTCGATGGGATCGCCCACCTTCAGCAGCACCTCGTCGGAGAAGGGATCCAGCACGTCCTCTTCCGCCACGATGCGGCCCAGCACGCGCTCGCCCAGCCTCTGGATGATCTCGCCGCCCTCCATCAGCGGCTCCACCTCCACGCCGATGAGCGTGCCGCAGTCTTCCTCCGTTACGATGCAGTCCTGGGCCACGTCCGCCAGGCGGCGGGTGAGGTAGCCGGAGTTGGCCGTCTTCAGGGCCGTGTCCGCAAGGCCCTTGCGGGCGCCGTGGGTGGAGATGAAGTACTGGAGAACCGAAAGCCCCTCGCGGAAGTTGGCGGTGATGGGCGTTTCGATGATCTCCCCGGAGGGCTTGGCCATCAGGCCGCGCATCCCGGCAAGCTGGCGCATCTGGTCCTTGCTGCCCCGGGCGCCGGAGTCGGCCATCATGTAGATGGGGTTCAGGGAGCGGGGCCCATCCCCTTCGTCGTCGCCGGCCATGCCGGACTTCATGACGGCCATCATCTCGTTGGCCACATCATCCGTTGCCTTGGCCCAGATGTCCACCACCTTATTATACTTTTCCCCCTGGGTGATGAGACCTTCCGTGTACTGGCGCCCGATCTCGGCCACCTGGGCCTCGGCCCGCTTGAGGATGTCCCACTTGGCCGGCGGGATGATCATGGCGTCTATGGAGATGGACAGGCCGCCTATGGTGGAAAAGGCGTAGCCGATGTCCTTGAGCCGGTCCGACAGGATGACCGTGGCCTTGGCGCCCAGGTGGCGGTAGATGTGGTCCACCAGGTCCCGCAGGGCCTTTTTATCCATCACCTTGTTGACCACCGAAAAGGAGATGTCGCTTCCGGGCAGCCCGCGAATCACCTCCCAGAGCAGCACCCGGCCCACGGTTGTGTCCATCCGCTCGCCTTCCATGCGCACCTTGATTTCCGCATGCAGGTCCACGGCTTGGGCGTCGTAGGCGGAGCGCACCTCGTCGGCGTTGGCAAAGAGGCTTCCCGCGCCCCTGGACTTCGGCACCGCCCGGGTCATGTAGTAGATCCCCAGCACGATGTCCTGACTGGGCACGATGATGGGGCTGCCGTTTGCCGGCGACAGGATGTTGTTGGATGACAGCATCAGCACCCGCGCCTCGATCTGGGACTCCACGGACAGCGGGATATGAACCGCCATCTGATCGCCGTCGAAGTCCGCGTTGAAGGCGGTGCAGACCAGCGGGTGGAGCTGGATCGCCTTGCCCTCTATAAGGGTGGGCTCGAAGGCCTGGATGCCCAGCCGGTGCAGGGTGGGCGCCCGGTTAAGCAGCACGGGGTACTCCTTGACCACCTCCTCGAGGGTGTCCCACACCTCCGGGGTTTCGCGCTCCACCACCTTTTTGGCGCTCTTGACCGTGGAGACCAGGCCCTTTTGCTCCAGCTTGAAATAGACGAAGGGCTTGAACAGCTCCAGGGCCATCTTTTTGGGCAGGCCGCACTGGTGAAGCCGCAGGTTGGGGCCAGTGGTGATGACGGTTCGGCCGGAGTAATCGACCCGCTTTCCCAAAAGGTTCTGGCGGAACCGGCCCTGCTTTCCCTTGAGGGTGTCGGAAAGCGACTTGAGGGGCCGCTTGTTGGTGCCGGTGATGACCCGGCCGTGGCGGCCGTTGTCGAAAAGCACGTCCACCGATTCTTGCAGCATGCGCTTTTCGTTGCGCACGATGATGTCCGGCGCACTCAGATCCACCAGGCGCTGGAGGCGGTTGTTTCGGTTGATCACCCGGCGGTACAGATCGTTGAGATCCGAAGTGGCGAAGCGCCCGCCCTCCAGGGGCACCAGGGGCCGCAGGTCCGGCGGCAGCACCGGGATCACGTCCATGATCATCCAGACCGGGCTGATGCCGGACTTTCTGAAGGCATCCACGATCTTCATCCGCTTGGCCAGCTTCTGGCGCTTGGCCACGGAGGTGGTGGCCCGGATGTCGGCCTTGAGCTGGGCGTGGACCTCCTCCAGGTTGATGCCTTCCAGCAGGGACTTGACCGCCTCGGCGCCGATGCCCGCCTCGAACTTGTCGCCGTATTTTTCCAGGGCCTCCCGGTACTTTTCATCCGTGAGCAACTGGCCCCGGGTCAGATCGGTGCCCTTGGGGTCCACCACGATGTAGGAATCGAAGTAGAGGACCTTTTCCATGTTCTTCAAGGTCAGGTCCAGAAGGTTGCCGATCTTGCTGGGCAGGCTCTTTAAAAACCAGATGTGGGCAACGGGCGCGGCCAGGTCGATGTGGCCCATGCGCTCCCGGCGCACCTTGGACTGGATCACCTCCACGCCGCACTTTTCGCAGATCACGCCCCTGTGCTTCATGCGCTTGTACTTGCCGCAGTTGCACTCGTAGTCCTTGGTGGGGCCAAAGATCTTGGCGCAGAACAGGCCCTCGCGCTCGGGCTTGAAGGTGCGGTAGTTGATGGTTTCCGGCTTTTTTATTTCTCCGAACGACCACTGGCGGATCTGCTCGGAGGACGCCAGAGCCACCCGAACCCCGTTGTAAAGCTTCGGATCCTTGGGCTTGGCGAAAAAATCATACAGTGTTTCCAATATCTCTTCTCCTTTTCGCCTTTACGATTCGCCCTCTATGAGGCGCACGTCGAGGCCGAGGCTCTGCAACTCCTTGGTCAGAACCTTGAATGACTCGGGCAAGCCGGGCTCCAGCACGTTCTGGCCCTTGACGATCTTTTCATACATCCGGGTCCGGCCGGCCATGTCGTCCGACTTGACAGTCAGAAACTCCTGGAGGGCGTGGGCGGCGCCGTAGGCCTCCATGGCCCAGACCTCCATCTCTCCCAGCCGCTGGCCGCCGAACTGGGCCTTGCCGCCCAGGGGCTGCTGGGTGACCAGCGAGTAGGGGCCGATGGACCGGGCGTGGATCTTGTCGTCCACCAGATGGTGGAGCTTGAGCATATACATGGTGCCCACGGTGATCTGCTCCCGGAAGGGCTCGCCGGTGCGGCCATCGTACAGGGTGGTCTGGCCGGTGCGGGAGACGCCCGCCTTCTCCAGAAGGTCCTTGATCTCCTCTTCCTTGGCGCCGTCAAAGACCGGGGTGGCCATGTGGAACCCGTCCCGATACCGGGAGGCGAACGTGCGCAGTTGATCGTCGTCGAAGCCGGCGATCAGCTTTCGAGCCTCGCCGTCCGAATCGGTCTGAGCGCTGAAGATCTGCCCGAGCTTGGCACGCAGATCGTCCAGGCGCCGCTGATCCAGCATCTCCCGTATCCGGTCGCCCAGGCCCTTTGCGGCCCTGCCCAGGTGAATCTCCAGGATCTGGCCCACGTTCATCCGGGAGGGGACGCCCAGGGGGTTAAGGACCATGTCCACCGGGACGCCGTTTTCGAAATAGGGCATGTCCTCCTGGGGCAGGATCATGGAGACCACGCCCTTGTTGCCGTGCCGGCCGGCCATCTTGTCGCCCACGGACAGCTTTCGCTTCATGGCCACATAGACCTTGACCATCTTGATGACGCCCGGCGGCAGGTCATCGCCCTTTTCAAAGCGGCTCACCCTGGATTCGAACTCGGCCTGGTAGCGGTCAAGCTCTGCCTTGTAGGTGTCCAGGATGTCCTGGATGTGATCGGTGAGGACCGGATCCTCCATGGTCAGGCCCTCCAACTGGACCAGCGGGACCTCGTCCAACATCTCCGGGGTGATCTCGACGCCCTTGGGGATCAGCGCCTTCTTGGCCCGCTTCAAAGCCGCGGCGGCCTTTTTCCCCGCCAGCAGGCTCCTCATCTCGGCGGTCACCACCTCCCGCAGCACGGCCTGGGCGTCGTCGCGATCCTTTTCGAACTGGACGATCTCCTCGTCCTCGATGGCCCGGGTCCGGTCGTCCTTTTCAATCCCCCGGCGGGAAAAGACCTTGGCGTCGATGACAATGCCCTCCACCCCCGGCGGCACCCGCAGGGAGGTGTCCTTCACGTCGCCGGCCTTCTCGCCGAAGATGGCCCGCAGCAGCTTTTCCTCCGGCGAAAGCTGGGTTTCGCCCTTGGGGGTGATCTTGCCCACCAGGATATCGCCGGACTTGACCTCCGCCCCGAGGCGCACGATGCCGCTGTCGTCCAGGTCCTTTAGGGCCTCGTCGCCCACGTTGGGGATGTCCCGGGTGATCTCCTCCTTGCCCAGCTTGGTGTCCCGGGCCACCACCTCGAACTCCTCGATATGCACCGAGGTGTACACCCCGTCGCGCACCAGCCGGTCGCTCACCAGGATGGAGTCCTCGAAGTTGAACCCGCCCCAGGGCATGAAGGCCACGGTGACGTTCTTGCCCAGGGCCAGCTCCCCCTGCTCGGTGGCCGGGCCGTCGGCGATGATCTGGCCCGCCTGGATCCGCTGGCCCCTTATGACGATGGGCCGCTGGTTGAAGCAGGTGTTCTGGTTGGACCGGACGAACTTTGCCAGGTTATAGATGGTGACGGGGTGGCGGGACTTGAGCCGCCGGCCGTTGCCGTCGTCCGACTGGGTCAGGTCGTGGCGCAGCACGATGCGGGTGGCGTCCACGTCCTCAACAACGCCGTCCTGCCGGGCCACGATGGCCACTCCGGAATCCCGGGCCACCACGCCCTCGATGCCCGTGCCCACCAGCGGCGCCTCGCTCTGGATGAGGGGCACCGCCTGGCGCTGCATGTTCGATCCCATCAGCGCGCGGTTGGCGTCGTCGTTTTCAAGAAAGGGAATCAGCGATGCGGACACGCTCACCAACTGGTTGGGCGAAATGTCCATCAGCTCGATGTCCTCCCGGGCCACCATCATAAACTCGCCCTTCACCCGGGAGGTGACCATCGGGTTGACGTAGCTGCCGTTTTCGTCCAGGGGCGCGTTGGCCTGGGCGATGGGATGCTCTTTTTCCTCGAAGGCGCTCAGGAACCGGACATCGTCATGCACGTTGGCCTTGGCCACCACCCGGTAAGGGGTTTCGATGAAGCCGAATTCGTTGACCCTCGCGTAGGTACTCAGGGAAACGATGAGGCCGATGTTGGGGCCTTCCGGCGTCTCGATGGGGCAGATCCTTCCGTAGTGGGACGGATGCACGTCCCGCACCTCGAAGCCGGCCCGCTCCCGGGTCAGGCCGCCGGGGCCCAGGGCGCTCAGGCGCCGCTTGTGGGTGGTCTCCGACAGGGGGTTGGTCTGGTCCATGAACTGGGAAAGCTGGCTGGTGCCGAAAAACTCCTTGACCACCGCGGACACGGGCTTGGGATTGACCAGGTCGTGGGGCATCAAAGCGTCCACCTCCTGGAGGCTCATGCGCTCCTTGATGGCCCGCTCCATGCGCACCAGGCCGATGCGGTACTGGTTTTCCAGCAGCTCGCCCACGGCCCGCACCCGCCGGTTGCCCAGATGATCGATGTCGTCCACCAGGCCCTGGATGTCCCGCAGCTCCACCAGCGTCTTGGCGGTAAGCAGGATATCCTCCTTGCGCAACGTGGTCACCTGCACCGGGGTTTCGATGCCCAGCCGCAGATTGATCTTCATTCGGCCCACGCCGGACAGATCGTAGTATGCCGACTTGAAAAACAGATGGTCCAGGAAATCCTGGGCCACCTCGGGGGTGGCGGGGTTGCCCGGCCGCAGGCGGCGGTAGATCTCGATCAGGGCCTCTTCCTTTGACTCCACCTTGTCTAGCATCAGGGTCTTGCGGATGGAATCGCTGCTGGAGATGCCGTCGATGAAGAGAAGATCGAAGGAGCGGATGCCGGTCTTGAGCAGGTCCATCAGGGCCTCTTCCGTCACCAGATCATTTGCCCGGGCGATCAGCTCGCCGGTTTCCGGACGTGCGATGGGCGAGGCGAATACCCGGTTGATCAGCTCCTCGCGCTCGATTGGAATCTCGGCGATGCCGGCCGATTTTATCTGGCGGATGGCCCGGCGGGTGAAAAGGCGCCCGGCCTTCAAAATCATCTCGCCGGTGTTGGGATCCTCCACGTCCTTGCTGGCCCGCTGCCCCTTCAAAAAGTCCTCGGAGTATTCCCGATGCCATGTGATCGCGCCGCCGTCGGCGTTCTCCCGTATCAGGATGCGCTCGGACCGGTAAAAATAGGTGAGCAGATCCTCGGTGGTGTAGCCGAAGGCCTTGAAGAGCAGGGTGACCGGGAACTTGCGGCGCCGATCGATCCTAATGTACACGATGTCTTTGGGATCGATCTCCATGTCGATCCATGAGCCGCGAACCGGAATGATGCGGGATGAATAGATTACCTTGCCGCTGGAATGGGTCTTGCCCTTGTCATGGTCGAAGAACACGCCGGAGGAGCGGTGAAGCTGGCTGACCACGACCCGCTCCGTCCCGTTGATGATGAAGGTGCCCTTGTCGGTCATCATCGGGATGGTGCCGAAATAGATCTCCTGTTCCTTGATGTCCCTGATGTTGGAGACGCCGGTCTCCTTGTCCACGTCGTACACCACCAGCCGGACGGTGATGCGCGCGGGCAGTTCATAAGTCATGCCCCGGTGGATGCATTCGCCCACACCGTGCTTGACATCTCCGAATCGATAGGAAACAAATTCCAGCGACGCGCTTCCGGTGAAATCCTTAATGGGAAAAACGGATTTGAACACCGCCTGCAACCCGTAATCCCTCCGCTGTTCCGGCGGCGTATCCATCTGCAAGAAACGCATGTAGGATTCCCTCTGCATGCCGATCAGATCGGGGATCTCTATCAGTTTGCGAATTTTGCCGAAGTTCTTTCGAATACGCTGATTTGCCGCGGGCCTTTCTGACATTTTCTCTCCAAGGATTGGTGTTTGGGTAAAAATTCGGTGACGGAAAACCGGCTCTCGCCGATCTTCCGTCACCCGGTCAGTCACCTCAGTGTACCGATCCTTACTTTCAAATTATTTCAACTCCACGGTGGCGCCGGCTTCCTCGAGCTGAGCCTTGATCTTCTCGGCATCTTCCTTGGCGATGCCTTCCTTCACCGGCTGCGGGGCGCCGTCCACCAGGGTTTTGGCCTCCTTGAGGCCAAGGCCGGTGATGGCCCGCACTTCCTTGATCACCTGAATCTTCTTGTCTCCGGAGCCGATCAGGATCACGTCGAATTCGGTCTGCTCCTCAACCGCGGCCGCCTCGCCGCCGGCGGCTGGGCCGGCCGCCATCATGGCCATGGGCGCCGCGGCGGAAACGCCGAACTTATCTTCCAGTTCCTTGATCAGCTCGGACAGTTCCAGAACGGTCATGTTCGAGATAAAGGAGATGACATCCTCTTTGGTGATATCCGCCATTTCTATCCTCCGAATGCTTCGAAAACCATTAAATTAAGTATGAAAAATCCAAACGCAAGCCACCGTTGACGGTATTCCGTCAGGCGGCCTCCTTCTGGTCCCGAATGGCCGTCAGCACATTGAGCATGCCCCTTGGAACGCCCGCCAGCACGCGGACAAAGCCGCCTGGCACGCCGCTCATGGCGCCCAGCAACTGGCCGAGCAGCACCTCGCGGGACGGCAGTGAAGACAGCGCCTTGATTCCGGCGAGGTCGAGAATCTTTCCGCTCATCGCGCCGATCTTGATCTCGAGCTTGTCATTATCCTTGGCAAAGTCGGTCAACACCTTGGCCGGCGCCACGGGGTCCTGATAGCTCAGCGCTACGGCCGACGGCCCCTTGAAATGGGGCGCGAGAACCTCAACGTCCGTATCTTTGGCCGCCCGAACCAGCAGCGTGTTCTTGACGACCCTGTACTCGATGTCGGCATCCTTCAGCTTCCGCCGCAGCTCGTTGATCCGGTCAACATTGAGCCCCTTGTAGTCGGTTACAATGACGACCTTGGAACGCTCGAACTTCTCGCGCAGCGAATCGACGATCGCTTTTTTGTCCTCTAATTTCAACGATACACCTCCTTTCTTAAAAAAATGTCCGTCTCGACCACGGGCGGAGGCGTTGGCGGGAAACACAGTGAAGGAAACAGTCTCCTGTAGAAGGATTTTTCATCCTCAATATTTTCTTTCACTGTCTCGGTAGGCCGGGGCGGGGCCGGTTTCGATTCGGCCCCGCCGCCATCCGATTAAGCTCGCGCGCCTACGGTCTGCGACAGATGCTTCAAAAAAACTTTAGTCGTGCCAGGGTTCGATGATGAGATGTCGGGATCGGTATAGGTAAAAGCTCTGGCTTTTCCGCTACTTGCCCAGATCCTTCACGGTGGCCACGTCGATTTTGACGCCCGGCCCCATGGTGGTGGAAACGGCCATTCCCCTCAGGTAAACCCCTTTGCTGGTGGAGGGCCTGAGTCGGACGATCATATCGAGAAAAGCCGCCAGGTTCTGAATCAGCTTTTCCGGACCGAAGGACACCTTGCCCATGGGGGCATGCACGATGCCCGCCTTTTCAACCCGAAAATCGATCTTGCCGGCCTTGAGTTCGGAAACGGCTCGGGCCAGATCGAAGGTAACGGTGCCCGTCTTGGCGTTGGGCATCAGCCCCCGGGGGCCCAGGATCTTTCCGATCTTACCGACGGAACCCATCATATCGGGCGTGGCCACGGCCTTGTCAAAATCGAGCCACCCCTCCTTGATCTTGCCAATGAGATCCTCGTTGCCCACATAGTCGGCACCCGCGTCCCGAGCCTCCTGCTCCTTTTCGCCCTTGGCAAAGACCAGCACCCGCACATCCTTGCCGATGCCGTTGGGGAGTACCACCGTGCCCCGGACCATCTGATCGGCATGACGCGGGTCCACGCCCAGGCGGACGGAGACGTCAAAGGTTTCGTCAAACTTGGCGTAGGATGACGCCACCGCCAGTTTCACGGCCTCGGTGAATTCATAGCGCTGACCGGGGCTGACACTTTTTCTAGATTCCAGATATTTTTTTCCGCGCTTCGCCATTTTATCTCCCTGCTTCCCTTTCCTTTCAGACCACCTCGATGCCCATGCTCCTCGCGGTTCCCTCCACGATCTTGCAGGCCGCGTCCAGGTCATAGGCATTCAAGTCCACCATCTTCTGCTTGGCGATGTCCGCAACCTGATCGCGGGTCACCTTGGCCACCTTCTGTTTTTTGGGATCGGCAGAGCCCTTGGCCAGGCCAGCCGCCTTTTTCAGAAGAACCGACGCCGGTGGGGTTTTGGTGATGAAGGTGAACGACCGGTCCTGATAGACCGTGATCACCGCCGGGATGATCATCCCCTCATCGTTGGCGGTGCGGGCGTTGAACGCCTTGCAGAAGTCCATGATATTGACGCCGTGCTGCCCGAGGGCGGGACCGATCGGAGGAGAGGGATTCGCCTTGCCGGCCATCACCTGCAGCTTGATTTGCGCAACAACCTTTTTTGCCATTTCACATGCTCCTGGGTATCTTGAAATCCATCGGCCGGAATTAAACGGCCCGCCGGATCACATCTTTGTCACCTGAACGAATTCCAGCTCCACGGGCGTCGAGCGGCCGAAAATGCTCACCAGCACCTTGATCTTGCCCTTTTCGGAATTGACTTCCTCCACCGTGCCGTTGAAGTTCGTGAAGGGGCCGTCTATGACGCGCACCTCGTCTCCGGGCTCGAAATAGTATTTCGGCTTGGGCTTCTCGGCCCGCATGCGCTCCAGTATCTGGGCGGCCTCGGTCTCGGAAATCGGCGTCGGCTTTTCCCTTCCGCCAAGAAAGCCGCTGACCTTGTCCGTGCTGTTGACCACATGCCAGGTCCCCTCGTCCAGCTCCATCCGGATCAGGATATAACCGGGATAGAACTTTCGCTGAGACGTCTTGCGCTTGCCCTTGACCAGCTCCACCACCTGCTCGGTGGGCACCACGATTTCCCCGAACTTTTCCGGTCGCGGAAAGGAGGCGATGCGTTCCTCGAGGGTCGCCTTGACCTTCTCTTCAAACCCCGAGTAAACGTGTACGATGTACCAGTTCAGCGCCACGCGCTTACCTCCAGACTTATTGCAGAACCACGCGCACCAGCGCAGATAGCCCCATATCGACCATTCCTAAAAAGACCGATATGATCATCACCAGGATGATCACTACCGCGGTGGACCCTATGGTCTGCTTGCGGGAAGGCCAGGTGACCTTTTTCAGCTCTGCCCGGACCTCCCTGAGAAACTGAATGCTTTTGGTCAGCCAATTTTCCTTGCCGGGGGCTTTCGGCGCCGCGGCCGGCTTGCGCTGAAGCGCAGCCGCCCTTACAGGCGCGGGGGCGTCCGGCGCATCAACATCCGACTCGCCTTCGGACTTGCGCTTCTTTTTGACCGTGGTCTTTTTTTTCAGTATCCTTCCCATGTCACTCCCAAAAATATCGAAAGCCCAAAGTCCGCGAAAACCGGCTCGGACGTCCGGTCCGCTCTCCCTTGAGCTTCAAACGCGCTGATGCCGTAAAAGCTCCGCACCTTTTCGAGCGGTTTGGCAGGCCAGGAGGGACTCGAACCCCCAACATTCGGTTTTGGAGACCGACGCTCTACCATTAGAGCTACTGGCCTGCATCAACCCGCCGCCGCCCGCCCCGCTGGGGGCGGGCAAGCCGTCGGAGAACCGACAATCGCTTATTACTTGGTTTCCTTATGAAGCGTATGGCTTCGACAGAATCGACAAAATTTCTTTAACTCCAGCTTGTCCGGAGTCGTCCGCTTGTTCTTCGTCGTCGTATAGTTCCGCTGCTTGCACTGGGTGCATGTCAGGGTAATGATCACTCTCACGGATACGCTCCTTTGCCCCTACTCGATAATCTCGCTGACAACGCCGGCGCCCACGGTGCGGCCGCCCTCGCGGATGGCGAAGCGCAGTTCCTTTTCCATGGCGATGGGCGTGAT
>JAABTE010000294.1 GCA_011390035.1 Desulfobacteraceae bacterium
TTCTTTCCGTGGGCCAGCCCCAGCTCGCGGGCCGTGTCCGTATTGACCTCGGCATAGACATCGTTTTTGATCAGGGTGTCTTCGCCGATGGCCTTGGCCATGAAGGGGGTGTCCGCGATGGGTCCGCCGGCAAGGCGCATGGAGTCGTAAGGCACCAGCACCAGGGGGAACTGGCTCGGGTCGCCGGCGATCTTCAACTGGCTCATCATGTCCCGATCCTCGCCGTGCTGGTAGCCGGAGTTGAAGAAGGCGAATTTGCCGGACGGGCCGGCAAATGCCTTGTCCCAGGCCGGCGGCTGGTAGTCGGGACGGATCAGGTAGCCGTCCGCTTCCAGCTTGTCCCACGCCTCGCCCATGGTCTCTTTCAGGCAGGTCTCATAGCTGTCCCAGCCGAAGGCGTCCGCCACGGAGCCGCCCATGGCCCTTGCGATCTGAATCAGGCTGTCGCCCACATGCAGGGTGTCGCACTCGGGCTTGACCACCGGCCGGGCCATGCCGATCACCGGCTTTTCCAGGCCAAAGGGCGCGGGCACGTCCTGGTAGCGCTCAAGGTAGGCGTGGTTGGGCAGAATCAGGTCGGCAAAGGCCGCCGTCTCGTCCATGTAGGAGGAGAAGCTGACGATGAAGGGGATCTTGTCGAAGGCCTTTTTGACCTTGTTGGAATCCCGCAGGGTGTAAAGCGGGTTGGCCTCGGCCACCAGCAGCGCCTGAAGCCCGGCGGCCCCGTCGATCAGGGCGTCGGCCAGCCGCTCGGGGGCCGATTCTGTCATGGGATAGCGGTCGCCGCCAACGCCGTCGATGCGGGGCTGGGCCAGCCCATTTTTGGCCACATCGTCCAGGCCGGCATCGGTCCATTTGATGTAATCGGGGGCATCGATGGTCCAGACCCCGCCCTCGCGGTTGATCCGGCCCATCAGGGCGTTTAAGGCATGGACTGCCATGAACTCGTGGAGGCTGCCGGGCGTCTGGCCATTGCCACGGCCGCACAGGGCCAGGGGCTTGCCGGCGGCGGCGAAATTGCGGGCCAGGGAAACCATGGTGTCGGCGGCAACGCCCACGCGCTTTTCCACGTCCGCGGGGGAAAATCCCTCCATTACGAAGCGCTTGAAGCCCGTGAAGGTCTTGCCGTCCGCATCGGTCCAGTCTTCGAACCCGGCCCCGAAGCCGTCAACGAACTCTTTGCTGTGCAGGTTTTCCTTGATGATCACATGGGCCAGGGCCAGGGCCAGCAGGGCCTCGGTTCCCGGATGGATGGCGATCCACTTGTCGGCCTTGGCGGCGGTGGCACTCAATCGATGCTCCACCTGCACGAAGACCGCGCCCCTGTCGTTCCAGCCGCTGTGGGCCCGGATCATACGAACCGGCGAGCCCCAGCCCTCCAGCGCGCCCGCGCCGAAGCTTAGCACGAAGTCGGCGTTTTCAACATCGAACCCTGCGATGGCGTCGCGGCCGTGCATCAGGCCCAAAGTGAGCCGATAGCTGTCGGCGATGCTGGTATCGGTCAGAAAGTTGGGGGAGCCGAAGGCGGTGGCAAAGCGCTGGAACAGGGCCGGAACGGTGCCGTGCTCCGGGCCTACGAAGCAGCCCAGGGCCTGGGGTGCGGCGGCCCGGACCTCGCCGAGCCTTGCGGCCGCCTCGGCGATGGCCGCGTCCCAGGAGATGGGCTCCCAATGGCCGGCGCCCCGCTCGCCCACGCGCTTCATGGGGCTTTTCACCCGGCGGGGGCCGTATAGCAGTTGCAGGCCCGAGGCGCCAAGGATGCAGATGCCGCCGTTATTTACGGGATGGCCGGCCATCCCCTCGATCTTCACGGCCCGGTCATTGATCTTGCGAACCGTGATGCCGCATCCGCCGGGACACAGGGTGCAAACGGAGTTGACGTAATCCGCCCGGCCGTCCTCCGGCACGGGCGTCCACGGCCACATCTGCGTCCAGATGGAAAGGTCGTCCGTGAGTTTCCAGGGCAGGGGCGTCAATGCGGTGCCCGCGGCGCCTCCGATCAGAAACGACAGAAAACTTCTTCTTCGGATATTCATACATTACCCCTCGTAATTTGGTTTATCGTCCCGACGGCGGATTATTTGTGACAGACAAAGCAGGGGCCCTTGTGGGTCTGGGCGCTGTTTTGCTGGACGCCTTCCTTCACATGGCACTCGGAGCAGTCGTCCATCTTCATCCGGTCCCACGAATTCTTCTTCATGCCGGCGATGTTCCGGCCCCATATGTCACGGCTGTACTGGGTGATGCGGTTGTATTCATAGGGCCGCAGAGAGTCGGATTCGCCAATGGGGCCGTGGCAGGTCACGCAGTCCATCCCCGCCCCCTTCACATGGGCCGCGTGGGAGAAAAACACACAGTCCGGCTGTTCCGAGTAAACCAGCCAGGGCACTTCCCGGCCGTTGCGGACATACTGCTCCACGAAGATGGCCTCGTCTTCCGTGCCGCCCTGGACCTCCTCGTGGCAGTCGATGCACTGGGCCAGTTTCGGCACGCCGGCGTAGGTCCCGTCCTCGCGGAAAAAGTGGCAGCTCTCGCAATCCCCCACGGCATCCGCGTGCGTCTTGTGGCTGAAGTCGAACGGCTGCTCCTTCTTTCCGTAAAGGAGCTTGGGGAATATGATCCATCCGAGGATCAGGCTCGCCACCAGACCGAGGATGAAGAACACGATGATGAAGCCGGCCGCGCTATCGTCCTTCGCTTTTTCTAATGTGCTCATGGAAACTCCGTTGCCTGTGGTTAACGATTTTTGGACCTAACCTGCAAAAAGGCGTCTTTATAACTCGATGGTCTGTACCTGCGCAAGTGTTTTTTGTCAAGAAAAATCATTGCTGCCCATAGCTGTGAAGGCCCGGCAGCAGGTTGACGCCAAAATAGGTGAACAGCACCGCCATGAAGCCCACAACGCTGATCAAGGCGATGCGCCGGCCGTGCCAGCCGCGCATCATGCGGGCGTGCAGCAGGGTGGCGTAGATGAACCAGGTGATCAGCGACCAGGTCTCCTTCGGGTCCCAGGACCAGTAGCTGCCCCAGGCCGAGTTGGCCCAGACCGATCCGGTGATGATGCCGATGGTCAGAAACAGAAAGCCGAACATCACCATCCGGTGGGTCAGCTCGTCGAGGACACCCAGATCGGGAAACCGGGTCAGCAGGGGACGCCGGTTCTCCGGGTCCCGCTTTTTTGCAAGGTACATGAGGCTGGCGCCGAAGGCCACGGCAAAGCCCGCGTACCCCAGAAAGCAGGTGATCACATGGGCGATGAGCCAGTTGCTCTTCAGGGCCGGAACCAGCGGCTGTATCCGGTCGCTTATCCCCGGCGCCAGGGAGGCGTAGGCCAGGGCCAGAAAGGCAAGGGGGGTGGCAAAGGCGCCGATCGCCTTGTTTTCATATCGGACTTCCACATACAGGTACAGGGCGATGATGCACAGGGAGAAAAACACCAGGGATT
>JAABTE010000295.1 GCA_011390035.1 Desulfobacteraceae bacterium
GGCCCGGGTCAACTGATCTTGAATCCGGCTCCGCTCCGCCATCTCCAGCTTGAGCTGCTCATATGAGCGCTTCAGCTCCGCCGTTCGCCGGGCCACAGCATCCTCCAGGCGGTTGCGGTGCATCTCCAGCTCGTCGTCCCGCTTCTGGATCTGCGAGAGCATGTCGTTGAACCCCGCGATGAGCATGCCCACCTCGTCATCGTAAACCTTGGCCACCCGGGTCGAGTAATCCCGCCGCCGGGAAACGGACTCCATGGTCCGGGTCAGCTCCAAAACGGGGTCCACCACGCTGCGGTGAAGCCGCTTGGCGATCAGGTGAACAAAGCCCCACAGCGCGCCGATGAGCAGCAGCGCCACCGCGGCGGACAGGATGATGCGCCGCGTCAGCGGCCCCAGGTCCGCCCGGATGGCCACATGGCCGATGACGATGTCTTTTAGCCGGATGGGCCGGATCACATCCAGATGAGAGGGGCTGAACACATGGCCCCGGGCCGGCCACGCCGATGGCTCGGCGAACCATCGCCTCACATCATCGAAAAACCCTTCCGCCAGCTCGGGCGGACCGTTGAATTCGGGGTTCCGATAGGTGGCGAAAAGCCGCCCGTCCGTCCGCGCGATGCCGGCCATGATGATGCGGGATTCGACGCTCAGGGCTCCCAGGATTTCCCGGGCCGTCTCCGGCACGTCGAAGGTGAGCGATGCCGTGGAGTTGATGCCCACCACATCGGCCAGGGTGACGATGTTCTCCACCAGGTGGCGCCGGAACGAGATGATCTTGTCCGTCAGGAAAAAACCGGCCAGCACCGCCACGGTGAGGGTGGAGGCAATGGAGACGATGACGGTCAATTTGGCCCCAATGGGCAGATTGCCGAACCTCCGAACGATACGACGCCTTGCTGAAATGGCCCTGCCCCCCCTTTGCTGATATGGTCCCTTCAACCGCCTGTTCCAATCTTATCAATGGCATCATAACACAGCGTTTCCCGGTTTTACAACGCGGCGCGCACCTGTCGGGGCGCTGTTTTCATCCGCCGCGCCGGCCTCGGCCCGCCCGCAACACGGGGCGCGCGCCCCTTGTGAAACGAGCCAATCCATGCTATGGTGCCATCGAATGCGATGAAGGTCCGCTTATCGAAGCTAAGGGACAAGTCGATCCATGTCAGAAAAACACCCCCAGTGCCCACTATACAATCCGTTGAACTGCAAGGAGCATTTCAATCCAAAGGTCTGCGCCTTCGCCAGGAAAGACAATCTCTGCCTTAAAAAACAAAAGCCGTTGGCAAAGGAGAAGGAATTGCGCGCCTGAAGGGCCTGCCGGGGCGGGGCGGTCAGGCGTGGCCGGCCTGTTCGGAGAGCAGGGACGGCTCTATGCCGATCAGGCGCAGGGCCTGATGCCAGCGATCCGCCACCGGGGCCGAAAAAATGATCTCCTCGGCGATGGGCCCGGTGAGCCAGGCGTTCTCCCGCAGTTCGCCCTCCAACTGGCCCGGCCCCCATCCGGCGCACCCGATGACGATGATGGCCGATGCCGGGCCGTCGCCCCCGGCGATGGCCTTGAGGATATCCATGGTGTTGCTCATGGCCAGGCGCGGGGTGACCACCAGGCACCCATCCCAGTCGAAGGGGGGGCCGTGGAGGATGAAGATCTCTCTGGTATGCACCGGCCCGCCCAGGTGGATAGGCATGGCGCCGGCTTTCGAGGTGTGACGGAGGTTGAGTTCGTCAAAGATGTCCCGCGCCGCCAGATATTCGTGCGTCCGGTTCACGATCACCCCCACGGCCCCTTCCGTCGCATGCTCGCAGATACAGGTGACGGTCTGGGCGAAATGCGGATCAGCCAGGCCGGGCATGGCCATCAGGAACTGCCCCTTGAGCGAGCCGGATTGCGGCCCGGAAAACGCTGTTGACATCATCTTGCCTCCGTGAATTTCAAAAACGCCAGATAGCGCCATCACCGTACTTGCATCGCCCGCGTTTGTCAAGTATGCTTGAATGATGAGCAACGCCCCTTCATACATCGGCGCCCGGCTTCGGGCTGACGCCCGGGCCATTTTCGCAGCCGGGCTGGCGGCCGCGGCCCCGGGCCCGGCCGTGAAGCGCCATTGCCGGAGGGAGGGAAACCGACTGATTATCGGAGGCCGCGCCCATGATCTTAACGCCATCCACAGGCTGATCGTCATCGGCGCCGGCAAGGCCGCCCCGGCCATGGCCGCCGCCCTGGAAGAGATATGCGGAGACAGGATCGATCAGGGCCTGGTGATCACCAAATACGGCCACGCCGCCCCGCCCGACACGGCCCGCCCGAATACCAACCCACCCGATACCATCCATCGGGACAAGATACAACCGGATAATATCCGGCCAAGCGAGATCCGACCGGACAAGATTCAGCCAGACAAGATTCAGCCAGACAAGATCCGACCAGACAAGATCCGAATTGCCGAGGCGGGCCACCCCCTGCCGGACGAAAATGGCCAAAAGGCCGCCACAGCCCTGCTGGAAATGGTCCGGCCGGCCGGGGAGCGAGACCTGGTGATCTGCCTGCTGTCCGGCGGCGGATCGGCCCTGATGCCCGCCCCCTGGCCGGGCCTGACCCTGGCGCATAAGCGGGAGGTCACCGATGTCCTTCTGGCCGCCGGCGCCACCATCCACGAAATCAACGCCCTGCGCAAGCACCTGTCGGCCATCAAGGGCGGCCGATTGGCCGCGGCCGCTTACCCGGCGGCGCTGGAATGCCTCATCCTGTCGGACGTGGTGGGCGACGACCTGGACGTGATCGCCTCCGGCCCCTGCGTGGCCGACGCCAGCCGTTTTTCCGACTGCCTGCGTATCATCGACGCCTATGCCATCAGGGGCCGTCTGCCGGAGGCGGTGATGCGGCACCTTGCCGACGGCGCCGCCGGGGGCGCGCCGGAAACGCCCAAGGCGGCAGATCCCCGGCTGGCGCGATCCCATCCGCTCATCGTGGCGGCAAACGACACCTGCCTTTCCGCCGCACGGGCGGAGGCGGCCCGGCGCGGCTACCATGTCTGCCTGCTGACGGCGCGGCTGGAGGGGGAGGCCCGCCAGGTGGCACGGGTGCTGGCGGCCATCGGCCGTCAGATCCTGGCCACCGGCGATCCTGCGCCGCCCCCCGCCTGCGTGCTTTCGGGCGGAGAGACCACCGTCACCCTGAGAGGAAGCGGAAAGGGCGGCCGCAACCAGGAGCTGGCCCTGGCCGCGGCGCGCCATCTGCGCGGGGCCGGTCCGGCGCTCCTTTTGTCCGCCGGCACCGACGGCGCCGACGGCCCCACCGAGGCGGCCGGCGCCATGGCCGACGCCGACACCTGGGACCGGGCACTGGCCATGGGCCTGGACCCGGACCGCCATTTGATGGACAACGACAGCTTCCCCCTTTTCCAGGCCCTGGACGACCTTTTGATCACCGGCCCCACCGGCACC
>JAABTE010000296.1 GCA_011390035.1 Desulfobacteraceae bacterium
ATTTATTCCCCGGCTTCCGAGCCCGGGACGAATTTGACAATGGGGGTATCGGCATCGCTATTCTCCCTAAGCCCCAACGGGGCGAAATCCATATAGCCAGGGGCAACGCCCCTGGACCCGGATGGCATCGATTTTTATCGCCCGGGTCAGGGGATGCCCAGCCGCGCCCGCTCTGCCACCGCCAGATCCCGCACCCGCTGGATGTCCTCGTCTGAAAAGACGCCGTTGACCCCGGATATGGCCGCCAGCTTCATGCCGTGGCGCAGGCCCATGCGGTAGATCTCCCGCACCTTCTCCCACTCGATGGCCCGGCCCACGGTGAAGTTCTCGAAGCGGCCCTCCAGGGCCAGCACGATGGTCTCGGCAAGGCATGCGTAGGCCACCTTGTGGGGCAGGCCGATGTTGCCCATCTCCGGGTTTCCCGGCAGCTCGATCTCGCCCGATTCGATCACCAGCACGTCGGGCCGCCTGGCCACGTCCTCCGGAGACAGGTCCAGGGGGCGGGCCACGTCGGTGATCACGCAGCCGGGCTTGACATGGGTGATGTCCAGCACAGTCTTGCCCGCACCGGAGGTGGCCGTGACGATCACGTCCATGTCGGCGATAAAACGGTCGGACCGGGTGGCGGCATGCACCGTCACCTCCGGCGTTTCCTCCTCGATGGCGGCCTTCAGGGCCAGCAGCTTGGCCATGTTCCGGCCCACCATGTACACCTCGGTGAACGCCTTGGCCAGCAGCCGGCAGCAGACCGAGCCGATGGCGCCGGTGGCCCCCATCACCATGGCCTTGCCCTTGATCCGACTGCCCTTTTCGATCTCGATGAGGCCCATGCGGCGCACTGCGTCTGCCGCGGCCCACAGGGCGGCCGAGGCGCTGTAGGAGTTGCCGGTGGTGATGGGAATGTCGGCCAGCTTGGCCACGGTGGCGCCGGCGTCCCCCACCACCTTGGTGAAGGCCCCCAGCCCCATGATCTGCGCCCCCAGCCTCCGGGACATGCGGGCCGCCTGGAGCAGCCGCTTGTAGGTGAACTCCGGCCGGTGGGAGAGCATCTGCCGGGGCGTGCCCCCCACGGTGATCAGCCAGCCCTCTGCCTCCACCCCGGTGGGGGAGCGGACTCCCGTTATGCGGGAATAGATCCAGGGCGGGGCGTAGGCCACCACCTTTTCCACTGCGTCCAGAAAGGACGGGGGCGCCACCGACGAGACCATATTCACAAGCCGGTCCTTGCGCAGAAACTCTTTGGAGAGCGGATGGATCACGAAGGCGAAACGGTTCACCCGCCGGGGCTCGCCCGACGGATAGATCACCCTCGGGTCCATCTTCTGGGCGCTGATGATCTCCAGCAGGTCGTCGTCGGAGATCTCCTCGGGCGGCTTTTCAAGGGCGGCCACGATGATGGCCCCGAGTACGTTGATGCCCACCACCCGCTCGAGTACCTTGGGGGTGGTGTCTATGATCACGTCCGCCCCGCGCTCCTTTAGAAACGCCACCCGGTCGTCATACACGGTGGAGCAGATCACCACCTTGCCGCCCAGCTCCTCCAGGCCGCACTTTTCCATGTTCTGGTAGAAATTGTAGGCCGGCGCCACGATCACAGTGGCCTTTTGCATGGCCTTTCGGATGACGTATTCGTTCCAGGCCCGAACCGGCGCGGCGGAGGCGGCTATCTTTCTGCCCGGCAGCCAGGACAGCGCGGCGTGGCCCCCCCGGGCGTACAGATCCAGGTCCCGGTAGCTGTTGAGCAGCTTGGAGACGCCATGATCCAGGATGGGATCGGCGAAGGTCAGGTTGTCCGTGAACTCCGAGAGTACCCTGGCCATGGTGGCGTTGGCCATTCCGGAAAAGAAGAAGACCCTGGCGTTGTTGAAATAGTTGTTGCCGAAAAGATACTGCACATGGCGAAGGGACCATTCATGGCCCACCGAGCGGGTCCGCTCGCCGGTGACCAGCGGGGTGCGCAGCCGGTCCGCCAGTTTCACCAGGGCCGGATTGTGCCGGGGCCGGCCCTTTTGGGTGCCGATAACGTGGGGAAACTCGATGCCCCCCAGGCCGAAGGCGTCGGCCTTGTCGTCCCATTGTTCCAAAAGGGCCGCGGCCCTGTCCACGTCGCCGTCCGCGCCGAACCGCTGAACATGGAAGGGCTGCCCCAAAAATTCGGTTTCAAATGCGTAATCGTCCCGGCTTGCGCCCAGGCTGATGCTGATGATCTGTTTCACGGCGTCCTCCCTCGGATCCGAAGCCTTGCTGGCCATGATCCGGATGGTCGTGCGTTCAAATGCCATCCGCCCGATCCGGCGATGGCGTCGATCGGGCGGGGTTCGCGAGATGGCGCGAGGCGTCTTTTGATGTCAGGGCGTCCCTCAATGTCAGGGGGTCCCTTGGTGTCAAAGCATCCCTCGATGTCAGGGGGTCCCTTGGGGTCAGGGCATCCCTCGATGTCAGCGGGTCTCTTGGTGTCAGTGGCTCTCTTCCCCGGTTTCAGGGGAGTTCATTCGACGCTTTCGGCGTCATGGGCGAGGCGGTGGATGGCCGAGGCCGGGCAGTGGTCCATGGCCTCGGCCGCCAGCCGGCGCTCGTCGGCGCTTTCCGGCTGCCGGTGGATGTAGCTGTACTCGGCGTACAGTTCCGCGTCCTGGTTGATGGCGAAAAGCGCCGGCGCGGTTTCGGCGCACAGGCAGCAGCCGATGCAGCGGTCGCTCACGGCGTATTCGCCGGGGGCGTTTTGCTGGTAAAAGACCGTCATTCCATAACCAGGTGGCCCAGGCCCTTTTTCCGAAGGTATTCCGGATACAGGGCGTAGGCCGGCTTTAGGATGGGCAGCAGCTTGATGGTTTTGGGCACATTGCCCCTTGCGGTCACCTGTCGGCGGGTCAGGGCGCTGACCAGGTTGGCCTTGCCGTGCCAGAACTTGTGGGCGAAATCGGCGTTCATGGTCATGGTCACCTCCGGCCGGCCGGAAAACTCGCCCTGGTGGATCTCCAGAGTTTCCCCCGTGGCGTCGATGGTGATCGCCCCGTCCGGATTCCGATAGACGAACTGAACGCAAAGGCCCGAGCGCTTCAGGGACGGCCCAAGCTCCGGATGGGCCTTGAGTTCCTCATAAAAGCCCGCCAGCACGTCGTAAAGCATCCCGGTGTCCTTGAACACATCCGTTTTTTCCCGACCCCGACCGGCCCCACGGGCCGAACGCAGATCGGCGCCCGTCACGGGCAGGGGCCGGGTCCGCGCGTCGTACAGGGTCCGGATGATCCGGATGACCGCCTCCCGCGTGGGCTCCACCGGGTTGTAGAGCATGGCGCCGTCCTCCATGGCGGTGGTGGCCACCTGCTCGATTTTCGCCAGGTTGTCGGAGATCCCCGCGTCCCTCAGGTTCAGGGGCAGCCCCGTCAGATGGGCCAGTTGGCGGTTTAAGGTCCGGACCTTTTC
>JAABTE010000297.1 GCA_011390035.1 Desulfobacteraceae bacterium
GTGGGAAAGGGGCCCTGGCCCACCCGGGTGGTATATGCCTTCACGATGCCCAGCACATCGGTAATGGCCGTGGGCCCAAGGCCCGATCCGGCGCAGGCGTTGCCCGAAACGGTGTTCGAGGATGTGACGAAGGGGTAGGTGCCGTGATCAATGTCAAGATGCGTGCCCTGGGCCCCCTCGAACAGAACGGACCGGCCGGCGGCCACCGCCTCGCCCAGCGCCACCGACACATTGGCCACATGGGGCGAAAGACGCCGGGCAAAGGCGCGATATTCGGTCAAAATGGCCTCGGCGTCCAGGGCAGGGTCGCCGTAATATTGGGTGAGCAAAAAATTCTTTTCAGCGGTGACTTCCCGAACCTTTTCAGCCAGCAGCTCGTCATCCAGCAGGTCGTCGAAGCGGATGCCCCGGCGGGCGGCCTTGTCTTCGTAACAGGGGCCGATGCCGCGTCCGGTGGTGCCGATGCGGCGGCTGCCCTGCTGTTTTTCCCGGGCGTTGTCCAGCGCCTTGTGCCATGGCATGATCAACTGGGCCCGCTCGCTGATGCGCAGGTTTTCCGGCGTGACGGCTATGCCCTTGCCCATGAGGTAATCGATCTCCTCCACCAGCACCGCCGGGTCCACCACCACGCCGTTGCCGATCAGGCAGGTCTTTTTCTGAAGAATGCCGGACGGCACCAGGTGGCTGATGAACTGCTCGCCCTCCACCACCATGGTGTGGCCGGCGTTGTTGCCGCCCTGGAAGCGTGCCACCATGTCGGCGTCCGCGGCCAGCATGTCAACGATCTTGCCCTTGCCCTCGTCTCCCCACTGGGTTCCGATGATGACCGTATTGGCCATTTTGCCCACTTTGCCCATTTTCCTGTCAGACTCCTTGGTTTTTCTGTCAAACCTCATAAAATATTCAATCGTTTCCCATCCGGCGCCGCGCCCTGAAGAAGGACCGCATCAGTTCCCGGCATCGCTCCTCCCGGATGCCGCCGATGACGCGCACCGGGTGGTTCAGCCGCGGGTCCGTTGAAAAATCGTACAGGGAGCCGGCCCCGCCCCACCTGGGGTCGGGGGCGCCGTGGATCACGGCCTCTATTCTGGCGTGAATGATGGCGCCCATGCACATCAGGCAGGGCTCCACCGTAACATAGAGAATCGTGTTTAACAAGCGATAGTTTCCCAGCCGGCGCCCGGCCCGGCGGATGGCCACAATCTCCGCGTGGGCCGTGGGATCACTGTCCCCGATGGTCCGGTTCCGGCCCCCCGCCAGCACCCGCCCGTCGGCGCCCGCAAGAACCGCCCCCACCGGCACCTCGCCGCGCCGGGCGGCCACATGGGCGGCGCGGATGGCAAGGTCCATGAAGGCCTCGTGGCGGGCCATGGCTGTTTCAACGCGCTCCATCATGCAAATCCGTATCAGCATCCGGGCTGATTGTAAAGGGGAATGCCGGGTCCACCTTCTTTTTCTTGACATCCGATAGCCGATGCCCTTAAAATTATCATTTAATCTTTATTCGATAGATGTTGAATTCGATCAGCCGGAGAATCTCGTGAGCAAGAAAAAAGGCATCAAGGATATACGGAACATCGGGATCATCGCCCATATCGACGCGGGCAAGACCACCGTTACCGAGCGCATCCTTTATTATACGGGCCGATCCCACAAGATGGGCGAGGTCCATGACGGCGAGGCGGTGATGGACTGGATGGTGGACGAGCAGGAGCGCGGCATCACCATCACCTCCGCCGTCACCACCTGCGAATGGAAGGACGGCCAGATCCAGCTCATCGACACCCCCGGCCATGTTGACTTCACCATTGAGGTGGAGCGCTCCCTTCGGGTGCTTGACGGCGCAGTCGGCGTCTTTTGCGCAGTGGGCGGCGTGGAACCCCAGTCCGAGACCGTCTGGCGCCAGGCCGATAAGTACAAGGTGCCAAAGATGGCTTTTGTCAACAAGATGGACCGGATCGGCGCCGACTTTTTCGGCGCCGTGGCCCAGATGAAAAAGCGCCTGAACGCCAATCCCCTGATCATCCAGTTGCCCGCGGGCGTGGAAGATGGCTTCCACGGCGTGATCGATCTTGTCCGGATGCGCCAGATCGTCTGGGACGACGACAACCTCGGAGCCACGTTCACCATCGGAGACATCGAGGACGCCTATCTGGAAGAGGCCGCAGCCCAACGGGAGAAGATGATCGAGTCCCTCGGCGAGGTGGACGACGAGCTGATGGAAGCCTATGTGGCCGAAACGCAGATCACCGAGGCGATGATCGAGGAGGCCATCCGGCGGGCGACGCTGGCCATGAGGCTGGTGCCGGTGCTGTGCGGGTCGGCCCTGAAGAACAAGGGCATCCAGCCCCTGCTGGACGCCATCGTCCGCTACCTGCCCAGCCCGGTGGAGGTGCCGCCCATAAAGGGCGTCCTGGTGGGAACGGAAGAGACCGTTATTTGCCATCCACGGGAGGCAGACCCGCTGGCGGCGCTTATCTTCAAGGTTGCCATGATGGAGGGCCGCAAGCTGACCTATGTGCGGATTTACAGCGGCCGGATCAAAAGCGGCGAGGAGGTCTTCAACCCCTTTTTAAAGCGCAAGGAAAAGGTGGCCCGGATTCTGCGGATGCACGCCAACAAGCGCGAGCGCGTCGAGATGGCCGGCCCCGGGGCCATCGTGGGCATCGTGGGCCTGAAGGATTCGAGTACCGGCGAGACCCTCTGCTCCGCACAGAATCCTTTGATGCTCGAGCGCATCGACTTTTACGAGCCGGTCATCTCCATGGCCATCGAGCCCAGGACCCACGCGGACCAGGACAAGCTGGAACAGGTCCTGAAAAAATTCATGGACGAGGACCCGACGCTCAAGGTCCGCATGGACGAGGACACGGGCCAGACGATACTGTCCGGCATGGGCGAGCTGCACCTTGAGGTGATCATCAGCCGGATGCTGCGGGAGTTTAAGACCGAGGTGAACGCCGGCAAGCCCCAGGTCGTTTACAGGGAAACCATCCGGAAGGCCGCCGAGGCCGACGCCTCGTTCGACCGCGAGGTGGCCGGCCAGAATCACTTCGGCGAGGTCAGGCTCCGCGTGGCCCCCCTTCCGCGTGGCACCGGAAACCGGTTTCGCTCCCTTGTGACCGACGATGCGGTCATCCCCGCCCATTTCATCCCCGCCGTTAAAAAGGGCGTGATGGAGGCGCTGGAAAGCGGCCACCTGATGGGATACCCCGTGGTGGACGTGGATGCCGCGCTCATCGGCGGGGCCTGGCGCGAATCCCAGGGCACCGAGCTGGCCTACAAGGTGAGCGGCTCCATGGCCTGCAAGCAGGCAATGGAAAAGGCCGAGCCCTATCTGCTCGACCCGATCATGGAGGTTGAGGCCTTCGTGCCCGAGTCCTTCATGGGGGAGGTGATCGGCGACATCAACTCCCGAAG
>JAABTE010000298.1 GCA_011390035.1 Desulfobacteraceae bacterium
CCGAAGCCGACGATGGGGCCGACGCGGGCGCCGGGGCGAAGGCTCGCTCGCACGCAACGCCGGGCAGCGCGTTGAGCAGGCGATAGACCGTCTGAAAACCGAGATTGGACATCCCCATGGCGTAGGTGTTCGGATAGACAAGGGCCACCCGGACGCGGACGCTTCCCTCGGTTCTTATGGTACCGGTCTCATCGGCCAGAAGGGCCGCCCCGGCGCTATCCGATCGGGATGCCATAGCGCTTGCGTGTAAGGGAGGCTGGCGGAGCCGGCTAGTCCGCCTTTCTCCTCAGAAAGGTCGGAATGTCCAGATCCTCGCTGTCGATCTCCATGCCCTTGGGCCCGCGATATGGGGCCTCGATGGTCTCGGCGGGCGCCGCCTCCTTTTTCCTTCGCAGGAAGGTGGGGGCTTCGTAGTCCTCCGGCTGCTTTTCGCGGCTGTCCCTGGCTCGCCGCTGCTGGAGCCGGTGAACGGCTTTGTGCTTTTCGGGGATCCGCGTCTCCTGGCCGCCGATGCCGGTTGCGATCACCGTCACCCGCATCTCGTCTCCGAGGCTGTCGTCGATCACCGCGCCCCAGATGATCTCCGCCTCGCCGCCCACCTCGCTGTAGATTCGCTCGGAGGCCTCGGTCATCTCCTCCATGGTCAGGTCGCTGGAGGCGGTGATGTTCATCAGCACGCCCTTGGCGCCGCTGATGGACATGTCCTCCAGCAGCGGATGGGAGATGGCCCTTTCCGCAGCCTCAACCGCCCGGTTCTCGCCGTGGGAGACGCCGATGCCCATGATGGCCATGCCGGCCTTGAGCATGGTGGTCTTGACATCCGCGAAATCGAGGTTGACCAGGCCGGGCATCAGGATCAGGTCTGTGATGCCCTTGACCGAGTGGAGCAGGATCTCGTCGGCCTTCTTGAACATGTCGATCATGGTGGCGTTCTTGGAGGCCAGCCCCCGCAGCCGGTCGTTGGGGATGGTGATCACCGTGTCGGCGATGCTCTTCAGCTCCTCGATGCCCTCCTCGGCCTGGCGGAACCGCTTGCGGCCCTCGAAGGAAAAGGGCTTGGTGACAACCGCCACGGTCAGCGCCCCCAGCTCCTTGCAGATGTCGGCGATGATGGGCGCCGCGCCCGTGCCGGTGCCGCCGCCGAAGCCGGCGGTGATAAAGACCATGTGACTGTCCTTCAGGGCGTTTCGGATGGGCTCGGCGCTCTCCTGGGCCGCCTCCCGGCCGATGTCGGGGTTGGCCCCGGCG
The DNA here is from genome assembly GCA_011390035.1 of Desulfobacteraceae bacterium. Taxonomy (GTDB): domain Bacteria; phylum Desulfobacterota; class Desulfobacteria; order Desulfobacterales; family JAABSP01; genus JAABTE01. The sequence continues at coordinate 1,249 of JAABTE010000298.1, forward strand.
CCGAGGCCCTCGGTGAGTTTGTCGCCGATCTGAAGCTTTATGGGGGCCTTGGAAATCTCGAGGGCCTGGGCATCCGTGTTGGCCGCGATAAAGTTGACGCCCTGGAGATTGGAAGCGATCATATTGTTGATGGCGTTGCCGCCGGCGCCGCCCACGCCGATGACCTTGATCTTGGCGCTCTTGCCGTTGTTTTCCACATAACTGAACATCGTTTCCCACCTCCTGAAAGGTTTATTGGAACCCTGCAATTGGCACAGCCTAACCGATTTTATGCTACCGGTCAAATCTTATCGCATCTAAATCACATCCCGAAACCAGCGCTTCATCCGAGTGATGATGCGGTTGAAAATATTGGCGTCCCGGATGCGGAATTTCTTGGCGGTCTGGTTGTTTGCGCCGTAGATCACCAGCCCCACGCCGGTGGCGTACATGGGGTTGTTCACCACGTCCACCAGCCCGCCGATGCCCCTGGGCTTTCCCAGGCGGGTGGGCAGGTTGAAGATCGACTCGGCGATGTCCGCCACCCCGTCCAGAAGGGCCGAGCCGCCGGTGAGCACCAGGCCCGAGGCCATCACGTTTTCCATGCCGGCCCGGTAGATTTCCCTTTGAATCAGCCGGAAGATCTCCTCCATCCGGGGCTCGAGGATCTCGCCCAGGATCTGGCGATGAAGCTTTCTGGGCTTTCGCCCCCCCATGCCGGGCACCTCGATCATCTCCTCGCTGGCGATGTTCCGGGACACGCAGGTGCCGTATTTCTTCTTGATCTCCTCGGCCTCGGCCAGGGGCGCCCGCAGCCCCACGGCGATGTCGTTGGTGAGGTTGTTGCCGCCCAGGGCCAGCACGAAGGTGTGCTTGATGTTCTTGTTGGAAAAGATGGCAAGATCCGTGGTGCCTCCCCCCAAATCGATCAGGGCCGCGCCCAGCTCCTTTTCCTCGTCGGCCAGCACCGCCTCGCCCGAGGCCAGGGATTCCAGCACGATGTCGCACACGTCCAGCCCGGCCCGGTTGGCGCATTTCACGATATTATGGGCCGATGTCACCGCGCCGGTGACGATATGCACCTTGACCTCCAGCCGCACCGCCGCCATGCCCACCGGGTCCAGGATGCCGGCATGATCGTCCACGATGAACTCCTGGGGCAGCACATGGATCACCTCCCGATCCATGGGGATGGCCACGGCCCGGGCCGCGTCGATCACCCGGTCCACGTCGCCGCGGGTGATCTCCTTGCCCTTTATGGCGATGATGCCCCGGCTGTTGAAGCCGGTGATGTGGCCGCCGGCGATGCCGGCGTACACCGAGGAGATCTCGCATCCGGCCATCAGCTCCGCGTCCTCAATGGCCTTTTTTATGGACTGCACCGTTGACTCGATGTTCACCACCACGCCCTTGCGCAATCCGATGGAAGGATGGGTGCCGATGCCGATGATGTTGATGTCCCTTCCGGAGACCTCGCCCACGACCGCGCAGATCTTGGTGGTGCCGATGTCGAGCCCTACAATGATTTCTTCCTGTCCATGCACGTCAAACCTCCTTTTGGTCATCGAGGAGCGGTTCGGATTTCAGGGGATTGATCACGACGCGGTTCAAATCGTTCAGGTCTATGGATTCTATCCTGTCCAGTTGTCCCTGCTGTTTCAGATAGGCGATGATTTCCGCCAGGCGCCGGTACTTTGCGGCGTAGTCGGAAAAGCCCAGCTTGATGGCCCGGAGGCCGCCCAGGGGCGATGCCGCCGCCGAAGCCGCAACGCGCCCGCCCGCATCCGCCGTATCCGGCGCCGCATCCGACGGCGTCGCGTCCGGCGGCACGCCGGCGGGCGATGCGCCGGCGGGCGATGCGCCGGCGGGCGGCGCCACGCCCGATGTCGTACCGGACGCCACATCAGACGACGCGGGGGCCCCGCCGGCCGGCGCCACCGGTTCCACGGTCAGCCCCATCTCAGCGTCCACCGAAATGGCGGCTATCAGATGGACCGGCAGGGCCGAGTCCGGCAGGGCGCCCATGTTCAGCACCTCCAGAACGGCATCGAAGGCCGGGCCGGCCGGGCTGTCGCCCACCGGCGCATCGGCAAAGGACAGGCCCCGCACCCGGGGCAGATCGGGGGGATCATCGGCGCTTGCGGGCTTAAAGATCCGGCCCGCC
>JAABTE010000299.1 GCA_011390035.1 Desulfobacteraceae bacterium
CTTGGGACCTATCCCCCTTGTAGTTATCCCAGATGGTCGATATATCGCTTTACCCATGCAAAAAAGCGAAGAGCCAGAACTAAACTGATTCGCAATCTGCCGGGAGGAATGGACGACCTGTTTCAGTCCCTGCGCCGGGCCCGAATGGCAATGTCGTAGAAGATATTCAGATTTACCTTCATGTCGGTCTGGCGGGCCACCTGGGTCATAAGATCCGCCATGAGGCCGACCCGGAGGCCGTTGATCGGATCCGGCTCCGACAGGCGGGGGGCCGCAGCCGAAACCGCAGCCGAAACCGCGGCCGAAACCTTGGCCGCCTTTGTCGCATCCGGTGTTTTCCCGATTTGCGCTTTCCGGACCGGTGATTTCCAGGCCCGCGATTTCCGGATGGGCGCGTTTTCTGTAGACGCTTTCACCGGATCGGCGGCTTTCTCTGGTTTGGATGCTTTCACCGGATCGGCGGCTTTCACCGGTTTGGAGGCTTTCACCGGATCGGAGGCTTTCTCTGGTTTGGATGCTTTCACCGGATCGGAGGCTTTCTCTGGTTTGGATGCTTTCACCGGATCGGAGACTTTCACCGGATCGGAGACTTTCACCGGTTCGGAGACTTTCACCGGCTCGGAGACTTTCACCGGCTCGAATGCTTTGGACGCTTCAGGTTCCTCCGACGGTTCGAATGCTGCCACTGATTCAGTTTCTGCCGGTTCATAATCTGACGGCGGTTCAGGCGCTGCCATCGACTCGACCGTTTCAATGGGTTCGAGGGGCTCGACTTGGGTGTCCGACGCGGTTGCGGCCACCGGCGTCGCGGCCGGGGCCGGCGCCGGGGCCGGCGAAGGTGAAGCCTCATTGATGTCGCTGACGAAGCGTCCGAGTTTCGGGTACTCGGCAACGGCTTGCTCTATGCCGTACCCGTTGTTCTGGGCCAGGCTGAACACCTTTTCAAGCGGCATTGTCCGGATCTCGTCCACCAGAGTATAGACAAGCGCCCGTCCTTCCGGCCTTTTTCGGATAAAATGGCCCAGATTCGAGCTGGCCAGCTTTGAGAGCATCATTGATGCCTCATTGCCGCTGGTGCGTTTTCCGGTGTCAACAGAGACGCGGCGTGCGATATCTCCGGTATTCAGGGCCTCTCCGGCCATGAGCAATTGAATTATCGTTTCTATCTTAAGCATTTCAAGCGTCATGCGCAATATTGTCCTTCCCGATGGTTCTTGTCGGTGTTTGTTACTGGCGGAACTTACAGTCAAATAATAGCATTAGCAAATAATAGCATTGTCAGATGATATAGCATTAGCAAATAATAGCATTGGCAAATAATAGCATTGGCAAATAAAAAGCATATGCGTTTCTTCAGCAGCGATTCGGCGGGGGAATCTTGCAGCTTGCAGACAATATGACATATCCTTGCCTATTGTCAAGTGATTCCTTTGGAATATTGTTTAGAGACAGATCGCGGCGCGGGGGCAAATCCGGAAATTCAGGCGCCGATTCAGCCGATGTCCGGGAAAAACAGCCGGTCAATCCATCAGTTCACGATGGTGGCGAACCGATTCATGGATTGTCATGGCGCATTGAAATGTTTTCCTCAATATTTATGGCGGCATTTTAGCAAATGATATTTCCCTTACCGCGCCCGGGACAGGGTGAGAACATCCACACGCTCCGCGCCGCTTTCCAACAGCGTCCGGGCGCATTCGGAAAGGGTGGCGCCCGTTGTGAAGACATCGTCCACCAGCAGCAGCCGGGCGCCCCGGGCCCGGTCCGGCCGGGCCACGGCGAAGGCGTCCCGGATATTGATCCGGCGCTCCTTTCGGCGCATCCCCATCTGTGCGGCCGTGTTCCGCCGGCGGATGAGGAGCCCTTCGTCCGCCGGCCCGTGGGGCGCGGTCATGGCGGCGCTCCGGGCGATGCGCCGCCAATGGCGCAGGGGCAGGGCCGCCTGGTTGAACCCGCGCCATCGGAGCCGCGAGGGGTGCAGCGGCACCGGAATGATCCGATCGATCTCCCCCGGCTTCCAGTGATTCAAAAAATCCGCCAGCAGCAGCATGCCCAGAGGCCGGGCGAGCTGGAGGCGGCCGGCGTACTTGAAGCGGTGGATGGCCGCCCTCAGCGCCCCCGCGTGCTCGCCGAAGGCCACGGCCCTGCCGATGCCCGGCAGCGAGGGTGGCGGCGGGGCGGGGCCGGCGAAATCGTCGGCGCAGGCGGGGCATAAGTGCGGGGCCATGGCCATGCGAAAGCGAATGGCCCTCGGGGCCGCTTGCCATTGGGGCGGCGCTGGCGCGTTTCCGGGCGCCCCCGGCGGCGCAGCGACCTCGGGCGCGGAGTAAAGATTTCCGCAAATCAGGCAGCGGGGCGGAAACAGCGTGGCCGAAAGGCCCCGCCGCAGACAGCCGCCGATCAATCGCAGGCGGCAAAGCGCCCTCAGTCGGTTTCCGTCTTCTTTTCCGCCTGATTCAGCTCCGCCTGATTCAGCCGTTCCTGATAGCTTTTCCATCCGGGACACCATGTGGTGTGCCATTTCCATAGGCGATAAATCCATGTGTTGGGGCGTTTTTCCGCGAAAAGCCTGAATTTGCAGTTTTCACATCCGCTTTTCATCAACAGTCTCCCATCCGATCCCTTGCGTTTATATGGCGTCTTTCAGAACTCGGGCCCTTCCGGCGGCTCGGCCACGAACTCGAACCCCAGGCGGTAGTTGCCCTCGGGCAGCCGCTTGACCCACACCAGGGTGGCGCGTTTTTCGTACACTTCGCCCTCCAGCCGGAACCGCATGTCAAAGGCCAGGTTCCGCTCCACCTCGAAGCAGACGCCGCCATCGGACATATCGATGCCCCGGGCCTCCACCACGTCGAAGTCGGCGATGAACTCAATGTCCGACTGCAATTGCTCCCGGGGCTTTCGGGCCTTGGGATCGGGCGCCGGTTGATTCAGCCGTTTTTCCATGATCGCCACCTTTGCCTCCAGTGTGGATATGTTTTGCCGCGCCCTGTTCAGCTCGTCCAGCAGCGCTTCCTTGCTTTTTTCCGAATCCTTGTTTCCCATCGAATCCACCATAGTCCACCATGATCCCCCATGGAATCCATCATGATCGCCTCATCCGGCCTCGGCCAGGGCCTCCCCGAGATCCGCGATCAGATCCGCCGCATCCTCCAGCCCCACTGACAGCCGGATGAGGGTATCCTTCACCCCCATGGCCCGTCGCTCCTCCGGGGACACGCCCGAGTGGGACGTGGTGGCGGGCCGGGTGATGAGGCTTTCCACGCCGCCGAGGCTCGGGGCGGATATGGGCAGCCGCAGGCAAGAGATGAACCGGTCCGCCAGGGCCACGTCGCCCTTCAGCTCAAAGGATATCATTCCGCCGAACCCGCCGGCCACCCCG
>JAABTE010000300.1 GCA_011390035.1 Desulfobacteraceae bacterium
CCAGCATGTAATTGATATACTCGTGGGAAAAGCCGTGGATGCCGATGTTCCGGATGTTCGGGATCGTCACGGCCCCGGGCCGGTTCTTGAACCGCGCGATGGCCTTGATCACCACCTCGTCGGTGCATTCCCTGGCCGTGTGGTCGTGGAACTCGATGTGGGTGGCGCCCTCGATCTTGCAGCGCGGGTTGGTGGTGATCAGGGGCGTCTTGTAGCAGTCCGCCACGTTCACCAGGGCCTGCTGGATGCACTGGATGTCCACGCACATGGCGTCCACAGCTCCCGTGACCAGGATCGCCTCGGTGGACATGAAGTTGCCCGCGTGGGGCACCCCGTGCCGCGACATCATCTCCGCCCCGGAGCAGCACATGCCGGCCAGCATGATGCCCTTGGCGCCGGCTTCCTGGGCCGCCTTGATCAGGCCCGGATCATTTGCGGAAACCAGCATCGACTCGAACATGTTCGGCTCGTGGCCGTGAACGATGATGTTGACATGATCCTCCTTAAGCACGCCCATGTTCACCTCGACGCTCACCGGGGTGGGGGTGCCGTACAGGATGTCGGAGATCTCCGTGGCCACCATGGACCCGCCCCATCCGTCGGCCAGCGCCGTGCGGGTGATCTGCTGGGTCAGGTTCTCGTAGTCCTGATCCACGCCCATGTGGGTGCGGTGCATCATCTCCATGATCTCGCGCATGGCGCCCCTGGGCACCATGTTGTGCTTGCGCCACAGCTCCAGGGTCTTTTGCGGAACGCGCTTGGCGAAGGGGATCTCGCCGTCCACCGCGGTGTAGGTGGCCTCGAGCTGCTGGTAAAGATCGGTGGCGATCTCCTCGGTCGTCCGGCCCTCGGTCTCGATGCCGATGGACTTTGCCACCTCTTCGAGCTTATGGGTGTCCTTGATGCCGTACTGGGTGATGCGGCCGTTGACCACCTCCCGGAACAGGTCCAGCATGGCCATGCCGTGGTCGGTGTGCGCCGCGCCGCCGGCGGCCACCATGCGGCCGAAGTTCCTGGCCTGGATGGTGTCCACGGTGGCGCCGCAGATGCCCACCTTGCCATACGGATCCTTGGAGTTGAGCCGGCACGGGCCCATGGAGCAGTTCTTGCAGCAGGCCGAGTCCGCGCCGATGGGGCACGCCTTCATGGTCAGGGCCCGGTCAAACGCGGTCTCCACGCCGTCCGCTCTGGCCTTTTCCAGCATCTGAACGGTGGCGTCGCAAATGCTCATGTCCCGGTAGTTGACCGAAGTTTCCTTGTCTTTTTTCTTGTCCGCCATTGGTCGTCGTCCTCCCTTCATGGAAAGGTTGTTAAATTCGGACATGGATCGGTTTTTACCATATTATCCCTTCATTGTAGGGAACCCGCGCCGACCATGTCAACGGATTGAGGGCTTTCTGTAATAAATTCAGTAGGTTGGGCGATATGCGCAAGTGGGTGTCGCCCGCATTCCTTTTTTGTCGAGACGTTTTAAACGACTCTAAGACTAATAGGAATGATTCTTGTTAGGAATAATAAAGGCTCCTCTAATTCATGTCAAGAGAAAATATGAACCCCTGTACAAAAGCCACCGCTTGTGCTAAATGTCAGAGACGTTATTCAGAAACATTTTCCGGAAATGGAGGCGAAACGATGAAGCGGTTCCTGTGTCTGATGGTTTGTGGCATGATCTGGATGATGGCGGCGGCCGCCGGGGCGGCCTTTGCTCAGGCGGCGCTTCCAGCCGTCGGCGGGCCGCCGCCGGAGCTGGGGCTGCCGGCGCCGGAAGATCCGGCCGGCCGGGCCTACCTTGGCATCGGAGACCGGTCGGCGTTTTCCTACGCGGACATCGCCGGGGATGGTCTTATCATCGAGATCTTCAGCATGTACTGCCCCCACTGCCAGCGGGAGGCGCCGCTTGTGAACCGGCTCCACGAGCGGATTCTCCAGCGGCCGGACGCCAGGGACCGGCTTCGGCTGATCGGCATCGGCGTGGGCAATTCGGGCTTTGAGGTCGATTACTTTAAAAAGACCTACGACATCGCCTTTCCCCTTTTCGCCGACGGCGATTTTGTCCTGCACAAGCGGTTCGGAGAGGCGCGCACGCCCTATTTCGTGGTGGTGGCCCTGAAGGGAGAAAAGGCCCCCGCGGTGGTGTTCTCGCGGCCGGGGGGCATCGGTGATCCCGATGCCTTTCTGGACCAGGCATTGAAGTTGCTGGATACGCCATGAACAGCCAATTCCAGCAAGAAGCGTCCTGAAGGAAAAGCGTCCTGAAGGAAAAGCGTCCTGATGAAAAAGCTCTTGAAGGAAAAGCTCCTGATGAAAAAGCTTCCATGAAACACTTGAGAATGGAGACCTCGCCATGACCCTGCCTAGAATCGTCGTTGCCGTCCTGTTGCTGTCCGGCCTGCTGGTCTTTTCGGGCGCGCCCCCCGCGCTGGGGCTTTCGGACGTTTACAAGAACAACATCTACGATCCGGGCGACCTGAAGCCCACGGACAGCATCCTCAAGGTCCGAACCGGCGATCCGGCGCCCGAATTCACCCTGTCGTCTGTGGGCGGCGCGCCCGTGTCGCTGGCCGCGTACAAGGGCCATAAAAACGTGGTTCTCTCCTTCGTGCCCGCGGCCTGGACGCCGGTCTGCTCGGACCAGTGGCCCGGCTATAATATCGCCCGGCCTCTCTTCGAGGAGAACGACGCGGTGCTTTTCGGTATCACCGTGGACAACGTGCCCACGCTCCATGCCTGGACTCAGCAGATGGGCGACCTGTGGTTTCCTGTGCTGTCAGATTTCTGGCCCCACGGCCGGGTGGCCGACGCCTATGGGGTGCTGCGCTCCGACGGGATGACCGAGCGGGCCCTGTTTGTCATAGACAAGGCCGGGATCATCCGCCATATCGAGGTGACAGATATCAATGTCCGGCCCAACCTGGCCGATCTGGCCGAGGCGCTGTCGGGCCTGAAATGACTCTGGAGCGCCCGGAGGGCTGTCTGATCCTTTTCCTGAGAGCGCCCTGGCTGGGGCGGGTCAAGACCCGCCTGGCCGCTGGCATCGGGGAACGGGCGGTTCAGCAATTGTACCTTGCGTTCATAATGGACGGGCTCGAAACGCTCCTGCCCCTGCCGTGGCCCCTGACTCTGGCCTATGCGCCGGCGGGCAACGACCGTCTTTCTATCTTTCTGGGCTCGCCGGAGGATGATCTCCATTTTGTCCAGGGGATACTTTGGGGTTTCGAGTCTTTGCTTGTCGAGACGGATCGGGAAGCGGGCGGGGACCTGGTGCTGGACCGGCTCCAAAACACGCCGCCGGATCTGGCGGTTCAGCGGGGGGCGGATCTGGGGGAGCGGATGGCCAACGCCCTCGCTGACGCCTTTGCCGCTGGTAACGATCGG
>JAABTE010000301.1 GCA_011390035.1 Desulfobacteraceae bacterium
GGACCGGGCGGAGGCGGCGGGCAGCCAGATGGCCGCCTCCCGGAGCGTCTCCCACTGCTACCGCCGCAACCCGGCGCCGGATTGGCCGTACAATCTTTATACCATGATCCACGCCCGGGACGAGGCCTCGTGCCGGCGCATCGCCCGGCGGCTGGCGGAAAAAACGGGGGTGACGGACTACACGCTGCTGTTCAGCCGCCGGGAGCTGAAAAAAACCTCCATGCAGTATTTCTAGCGGGCCCGGTTGCGTCCGCTTGGTTGCGCCGGGCGCGCAATTGTAAAACCCTCAGAACCGTTGATGATCCGGATGGATCGGATGAAGCTGGACAGATGGCGCCCCACTGCTTAACGAGCCCTGACACGCCCCATATCCTGTGCGTCAATCCCTGGATTCACGATTTTGCCGCCTATGATTTCTGGGCCCGGCCCATGGGCCTGCTCATGGTGGCGGCGTGGCTGCGGTCGGCCGGGTTCCGGGTTAGCCTTATCGATTGCCTGGACCGGTTTCATCCGGCGCTGCCCTCCGCCGATCCGTTTGCCCGATGCGGCCGGGGCCCCTATCTTAAAACCCGCATTCCTAATCCGCCGGGGCTCGAGGACATCCCCCGGACCTATTGCCGCTACGGCGTTCCGCCGGCGGTTCTCCATCAAGACCTGGCGGCCCTGGGGGCGGACCCGCCCCACCTGATCCTGGTCTCTTCCATGATGACCTACTGGTATCCGGGGGTGTTCGAGACCATTGCCGTCCTCCGGCGCCATTTTCCCAACACCCCCCTGATCCTGGGCGGGATATATGCCCGGCTTTATCCGGATCACGCCCGGCGCCATTCCGGGGCCGACGCCGTCTGGACCGATGCGGACCCGGACGCCATTATCGCAGCCGTTGCCGAATCCACCGGCTTTGCAGCCCGGCCGCCCTTCGACCCGTCGGACCTTAACGCCCATCCTTACCCGGCCCTTGACCTGTGCCATCGCCTGCCCTTTGTCCCCCTGCTGACCGCCCGGGGCTGCCCCAACGCCTGCGCCTACTGCGCAGCCCGCTTTCTGGAGCCCCGGCGCCGGACCCGCCGTCCCGAGGCGGTGATGGCGGAGATCGCCCACTGGCATGAGCGCTTCGGGGTCCGCGACTTCGCCTTCTACGATGACGCCCTGCTCGCTGACTCCGAGGCCCTTGCCGCCCCCCTGTTCGAGGCCGTTATCCGCTCCGGTTATCCGCTGCGCTTTCACACGCCCAACGCGGTTCACATCCGCTATATTTCATCGGAATTGGCCCGCCTTATGGCCCGGGCCGGCATGACCACCCTCCGGCTGGGGCTGGAGACCGCCGATTTCGCCCATCGCGGGCAGATGGACCGGAAGGTGACGGCGCCGGAGTTTGCCCGGGCCGTGGCCCGCCTGGCGGCCGCCGGCCTGGGGCCGGACCGGGTGGGGGCCTATCTGCTGGCGGGGCTGCCGGATCAGCCCATGGCGGCGGTGCGGGCCTCCATCCGCGCCGTCCGGGAACGCGGCATCGCGGCGGTGCCCACCTATTACAGCCCAATTCCCCACACCGCCCTGTGGGAAAAGGCCCTCGCCGCCTCCCGGTATGATCTGGCGGCAGACCCCATTTTCACCAACAACGCCATCTTTCCCTGCATGGCCCGCTTCTCGTGGCGGGATGTATCGGAGTTGAAGCGGCTGGCCAACGGGCGGGACGCGGCGGGCCTCTCCGGATTCAAAAGGGATTGAAGCGGGGTTTTCAGCCCTCCAAATCCCATGTTCGCCGGGCATAAAAAAGGGCCGCCCCCCTTTCGGGAAGCGGCCCCTTGGCATGCTTGAATCGTCAGGATGCTGACGGTTTACCGGTAGTCGACCAGTATCCGCTTAAGATCCTTGGATTCCTTGGATTCGGAAAGATTCCCGCTCTTCTTAAGGACTGATTCCGGCCCATAATAGGCGCGGCCGTCGCCCTGGCGGCCCTGATTGTAGTAGGACTGGTTGGAGTTCTGGTCAACCTGGATCACGGAGCCGGACAGGGATGCGCCGGCGAAAAGACCCTCGGTCTGCTTATAGGCCAGCACATCGGCCTCCGTGTTCGCCCCGGCCTTGGCGCCCCATGTGCCGGCGGCAACGGACGTCTCGGCGCCCAGGGCCAGCTCGCCGTCACTCAGGCCTTCCATGCTCTCGGGAGTTTTAAAGACCATGATCAGGTCGGTTCTCTGCATGCCCAGTTGGGGTCCGACGCTGGCGCCGTAAAGGGAGATGAACAGCGGACCGTTCCACTCATTTCCGTTCCGGACCATGAGCACGCCATCGCCATAGCGGCCGCCCACGATCATGCCCGCCTTGACCAGGTTGGGGAAGATCGCCACGCCCGCGGCGTTGCGCAACAGGTCGGACGGGATGCGCTCGTTATCGCGAGCCATGACATTCCGGAGAGCCTGGCCGGCATTGGTCAGCATCTCGCTCGTCTTGTCGGAAATTTCCCGCGCGGCATCGGCCGTGGCCTCGGCGCCTCTCTCAACGACACCGTCCCTTTGGTCGGCTGCTCTCCTTTGATCGACTGCTCCCCTTTGATCGACTGCTCCCCTTTGGTCGACACCGTCCCTTTGGTCGACTGCTCCCCTTTGGTCGGCTCCTCGCTCAGTGGCCTGGCTGGCCTGATCGGCATCTCTTTCCATTCCCGCCGACTGGATATCATCGGACAGGGCCAGGCTAGGGCCGATCAAGAGCATGGCGAATGCCGCCGTTGGAATCATCGCTATCCATCCCTTTCGAATTCCTGCGTTTTTCATTCTTGTCTCCTTTTATTCAGATTGATCATTCCGCGCAATGGATCGCGTTACATTACGCTTTCCGCCTCTCTGTATTTGCGCTGACCTTGAGAAGAATAATAAGGGATGGCTGCTGTCATCGCCATGGGTCCAATGCTTGATTTGGATGGGCGGAAGGTAGTAAAAGGGGCTGACGCGCCGGCGGAAGGCCGGGGGAGAGATGCCGGGGGAGAGATGCGGGGGGAGAGAGGCCGGCGGGAGAGAGGCCGGCGGGGGAGGGGGGAGAGGGCGGTGGCGGAATCAGCGAATGAATACCCGGTATTTTTTTATAAAATCCGATGGATTATAGGACATTTTGGCCTTTCTCAGGCCCTCGTCCCCCAGGTCCTGCTCCCGATTGACCCAGCGGAAGGATTCCGGCCGGCCGGCCACAAACATCTGATTGATGGCCTGATAGATGCCCCGGAAGCTGGAACAGCCCTTTTCAAAATGGATCAGCAGGGTCTCCGGCCGGACGATTTCGCCCACTGTGTAGGCGACCATGCGGCCCTCGACCAGGATGGCGCCGCCAGCCAGCCCGGCAAGATCGTTCCATGC
>JAABTE010000302.1 GCA_011390035.1 Desulfobacteraceae bacterium
GGGAGGTTTCCGTGGAGCGGGCGGTGCTTCAGACCAGCGGCGTTGTGCTGGGGGCGGCGACTGCCTGCGTGGCCTTTTACGCCGTCGCCGCCGGCCTGGACGTGTCCGGGATGATCGGCGCCTATGTCGAGCGAAATCTCCAGTTGGCCATGGAGGTTTACCAGCGCATGGGCATCTCCGCCGAAAACATGCGGATTCTTTCCGAGGCCATGGAGCAGTTCGCCTTCGTGCTAACCCGGATGCTGCCGGCCCTGGCCGTTTCCAGCGCGCTGGTCATGAGCTGGGCCACCCTGCTGATGGCGCGGTCGATGCTGATCCGGCGGGGCGTGGGGTTTCCCGATTATCCGCCCCTGAAGCGCTGGCGGCCACCAGAGCCGATTGTCTGGGTGGCCATCGCGTGCGGCGGGGCCCTGCTGGTGCCGGACCGGTCGATTCGCATCCTGGCGCTCAACGGGCTGGTGATGCTCATGACGGTCTATTTTTTCGCCGGAATTGCCATTGTCTCCTATTATTTTCAGAAGAAGCGGTTTCCGATGGCGGCCCGGGCCGTGCTGTACGCGCTCATCGCGGTTCAGCAGTTCTTCCTGCTGGCGGTGATCGGCATGGGGTTTTTCGACACGTGGTTCGATTTCAGAAAGCTGGAATCCCAGGGGGAATGATATTGTATTCATTTTCACGGGTTATCTATACACAGGGAAGGTTTGCGCAATGAACGCCGTAAAAGTTATTTTGACCGAGACCATCGACGCCCTCGGCATTATCGGTTCCGAGGTGAAGGTCAAGCCCGGCTATGCCCGGAACTACCTGCTGCCCCAGGGCAAGGCCCTGAAGGCCACCGACGTTAACCGCCGGTCCCTGGCTGCGGCCAAGGCCAAATACGAGCTGAAGATCGCCAAGGAGCGGGAGATCGCCGAGCAGATGGCAAAGCGCCTAGAGGGCGTCGCCGTCCGCATCTCCGCCAAGGTGAGCGAGGAAGAGCGGCTCTATGGCTCCGTGGGCGTCCGCGACATCATGGAGGGCCTGGAGAAGCTGGGCATCGAGGTGGAGCGGAAGATGGTGCTGCTGTCCGAGCCCATCAAGAGCCTGGGGACCTACGAGGTGCCCATCCGCGTCTATGCGGGCGTGGAGCCGGAGATCACCGTTGAAGTAGTGTCCGAGGAGTAGTCCCTCGGTTTCTCCTGCCGATATGACAGTCCCGCGTCAGCGGAAACCCGAGGGGGAGGGCATGCCCCAGCGGCTGATGCCCCAGAACCTGGAGGCCGAGGAGGCGCTGCTCAGCTCCATCCTGTTCGACAACAACGTCCTCCTCGACGTTCTGGACATCCTCTCCCCCGAGGACTTCTACCGTTCCGATCACCAGAAGATCTTCGAGGTCTTCAGCGATCTGTTCAGCCGCAACACCCCCATCGATCTGGTGACCACGGCTAACGCCCTTCAGCAGCGGGGCCGGTTGGAGGAGGTGGGGGGCGCGGCCTATCTTGCCTCCCTGATGGACGATGTGCCGGTTGCGGTCAACGCCCCCCACTACGCCCGAATCGTTCACGACAAGGCCTGCCTGCGGATGCTGATCGTAAAGGCCCACAGCATCATCCAGCGCTGCTTCGAGGACGCCGGGGAAATGGACGCGGTGATCGACTACGCCGAATCGGCCGTCTTCGATATTTCCAAGCACAAGATCCGCCAGGCCTTTTATCCCTTGGGCCGGATCATCGAGGGCAACATCGACACCCTGGAGGAGCGCCAGGGCAACAAGGCCCTTGTCACCGGGGTGCCCACCGGCTTTACCCATCTTGACGGCATGACCGCCGGTTTCCAGCGGTCGGATCTGATCATCCTCGCGGCCCGGCCCAGCATGGGCAAGACCGCCCTGGCCCTGAACATCGCCCGGAACGCCGCAGTTGAAAGCAACGTGCCCGTGGCGGTCTTCTCCCTTGAAATGTCCAAAGAGCAGCTCTCCATGCGCCTTCTGTGCGCCGAGGCGCGGATAGACTCGTCCCGCCTGCGCTCGGGCTTTTTCAGCCGGGAGGACTGGGTGCGGCTGACGGACGCCGCGGACGTGCTCTCCGAGGCCCCCATCTACATCGACGACTCGCCGGACATCTCCGCCATGGAGATCCGGGCCAAGGCCCGGCGGCTGAAGCTTGAAAAGGACCTGGGGCTGGTTATCATTGATTATCTTCAGCTCATGAAGTCCCGGTCCTCCCAGGAGCGGCGGGACCTGGAGATATCCGAGATCTCAAGGTCTCTCAAGGCCCTGGCCAAGGAGATCGACGTGCCGGTGGTGGCCCTGTCCCAGCTCAACCGAAAGCTGGAGGAGCGGAGCGACAAGCGGCCCCAGCTTTCCGACCTTCGGGAATCGGGCGCCCTGGAGCAGGACGCCGACGTGGTGGCCTTCATCTACCGCGACGAGGTCTATAACAAGGATGAGAACAACCCCAACCGGGGAAAGGCCGAGATCATCCTGGCCAAGCAGCGCAACGGACCCACCGGCATGGCCCCGCTCACCTTCATCAACGCCTACACCCGGTTCGAGAACATGGCGCCGGAGTACACTGTCTGAGGTGGCATGGGGAAATGCCGAAAAAATACTGAAAATAAACGGAAAATGGCGTAAAATAACACCATGAGCGATCGGATTTTCGGCAACGCCGAGGGCCTGAAGCCCAGCCAGGTCAAGCGACTGGAGCATCTGTACCGCCGGAAGGTGCCGCCGGCCTTCCTGATCACGCCGGAGCTGGCCCGGGAGCTGACGGGCATGTCTGCGGAATTGCGCCGGCAGGTGGGGGTACTCATTGACCGCAGGGGCCGGGTGACCCACGCAATCGTGGGGGACGACGCCAGGATCGTCATCCCCGATACCCCCGATTACCGCGCCATGCCCGGCAGGCTGCTGGGGCTGCGGTGCGTTCACACCCACCTGAAGGATGAGCCCCTCACCACAGACGACCTGACCGACTTGTCCCTGCTGCGCCTTGACCTGATGGCCGCCGTCATCTCCGGGCAAGACGGCCTGCCCCGGCGGGTCCATGCCGCCCATATCCTGCCCGGCGCCGCCGCCGAGGCCCCGCCGTATCAGATCCTGGACCCGCTGGCGCCGGGGGAGCTGGACATCGACTGCCTTAACCTGATCCAGGCCCTGGAAGACGAGATGGCCCAGGCCCGGGCCCTGATCCGGGCGGACAAGGGGGGCGAGCGGGCGCTGCTGATCTCCGTGACCACCGCGCCCCGGCCGGAGGCCCTAGATTCGCTGGACGAGCTGCGGGAGCTGGCCCGCTCCGGCGGCATCGCCGTGGTGGACACGGTGCTTCAGCAGCGAAAGAAGATGGACGCT
>JAABTE010000003.1 GCA_011390035.1 Desulfobacteraceae bacterium
AGCCTTGCCGGTGGCCGCGTCCCGGCCCACCTCGTCTACGCCGGCCCCTTCCCATTGTATCGTCATGTCCACCGCCCGGAAAGCCTTTTCCACAAACTCCCGCACGGAGGGGGCCTCGCCGGTGGCAATGACGTAGTCGTCCGGCTCGTCCTGCTGAAGCATGGCCCACATGGCGCGCACATAATCCCCGGCGAATCCCCAGTCCCGCTTCGCGTCGATGTTGCCCAGGTAAAAGCAGTCCTTTAGCCCCAGCTTGATGCGGGCCACGGCCCGGGTGATCTTTCGGGTGACGAAGGTCTCGCCCCGGATGGGGGATTCGTGGTTGAAAAGGATGCCGTTTGAGGCATGCATGCCGTAAGCCTCCCGGTAATTGACGGTGATCCAGTAGCCATAGACCTTTGCCGCGCCGTAGGGGCTGCGCGGGTAAAAGGGCGTGGTCTCCTTCTGCGGAATCTCCATCACCTTGCCGAACATCTCGCTGGTGGAGGCCTGGTAGAACCGGACGCGATCCTCCATCTTGAGTATCCGGATGGCCTCCAGAAGGCGAAGGGTGCCGATGGCGTCGGAGTTGGCGGTGTATTCGGGGGTTTCAAAGGAGACCTTCACATGGCTCTGGGCGGCCAGGTTGTAGATCTCGTCGGGCTGGGTCTCCTGAATGATCCGAATCAGGTTGGTGGAATCGGTCAAATCTCCGTAATGCATGAAAAAACGAACATCAGCCTCATGGGGGTCCCTGTAGATATGGTCCACCCGGGCGGTGTTGAAGGAGGAGGAGCGCCGCTTGACGCCGTGAACCTCGTATCCCTTTTTCAGCAGCAACTGGGCCAGATAGGCGCCATCCTGTCCGGTGACGCCGGTAATGAGCGCGCGTTTTGTCATGTCAGGTTCTCTCCTGTTATTTTACGCCAAGGCCTTTTCGATCTGCGCCAGATATTGCTCCACATCATCAAGGCCATGGAGCATTGTGGCGCAGATTCGCTTTCCATCCACCATTTCGTAATCGTGCGCTAGGAAATTCCGAAATCCGGCAATACGCGCGAATGAATAAGCGAATTCAGGCTCAAGAATATTATGATCTCCCAATATGTCAATCGCTTCCGAATAAGTTTGCGGTGGCCGAAGCCTCTTGTGCTTAATGACTATTTCCGCAATGGAAATGCATGAATCAGCAGTCAGATAGAGATAATGAAGCAGTGCGCCGCGGTAGATCGGATCTATGTCAAATCGCTCGATACAATCTTTTTCAAGACTTCTCAGCAGTTGAATATATTCGACAATACGACCTTTTTTTTGTTCGAAGCGCTCCCTCACCATCCGAAAATCCTTTTCCGATGCTCTTTGAAATCAATCGCCATGTGCAGTGTTTTCTGCTCGTATAACAGGCGCCGATCCCTGTGCGTATCATAAAGCAGCCTTCCCTGGGTCAACACCTCATGCAGAAGGATCATGTTTTCGCATGTGTTTAAAACCAGCAGGTCGATGTCATTGCGGCCCGTGGTTCTGGATAGATCCGCGTACAATCTGAACTTATGATCCAATTCGAAGTCTTCTTCCGGCAGATCGAAATAAACGGCGATATCCAAATCGCTCCCGCTGGTCTCTGAAGGCGTTCCGGTCGAACCAAACAGGTAAGCGAAAAGCACGGGGGGATCGAATCGTTTAAAAACATTTTCCAGCCGGGCAAGGCCCTTGGCGTTTCCTGAATGAAGATCGCTCATTGCCCATACATCTCCCGAATGATCTTCCGGTACTGCTCGCCGATGGCCTCGGCCGCCTCCCGGCCCGCCCGGCCGCCCGGTTTTTCGGGAGATTTTTCAACACCCGGAAGTTGCAGCAGATCGCCCAGGGCGATTTCACGCCCGTTCAGGTAGGTGAAGATGCCGTCGGTCTCAAATTCCATGCGGCGCCCCTGGAATGGAGCGGCGCCGGTGGGGGAGATCAACTGGAGGCGCGGAATCGGGTCCGAGGCCATCTCATAGGAGACTTTGCCCATGAAAAGATGGATCTCCCACTGGAAAGAATCGCCTTCGCCCTGTTCCCGGCGGGCCAGCATCAGCCGCGTGTTGGGATGGATGGTCAGATGACCGCCGTCGATGTAGCGCAGGGCGATGGCGGCGCCGGGGGGCGTTTCGATCCGGTCCTCCGGATACACGCCGGCGCCGGTGGCATGGGTTGCGCTCCTGGCCGGGCCTGAGGACAGGTAAGCGACATCGGCGCCGTTTTCAAACATGGCGATGGCCTCGCCGGCATGGGCGGGCGTCCGGGCGTCCATACCCATGGCCAACAACGGGGCGAGCCATGAGAACAGTATGAGCCACCGCATGGCGATGCGGCGAATTTTGCGCATCCTCTTTTCCCTGTCTTTTCAGGTTTACCTGTCTTTTCCGGCGGCCATCCGCTTCGGATGTGGCTAAAGCCGGTCACACTCCACGGGCGCGATCTCCACCCGCCGGTCCAGCGCATCCCGGTCGTCGTCCGTGCCGATGCCGATGATGTTTTCCCGAAAGCCCCGGCCCTCCGCCCGGCTGCGGTGGACCATGTCCGGATACCGCGCCGCAAGCAGGCGGCGCGCGCTCCGGGCGCGCTCCAGGGAAAGCCGGTCGTTCCATTCCGGCGTCCCTGTCGGGCTGCTGTGGCCGATGATCTTCATGCAACGGTCCGCCTCGTGAAAATAGGCGCCGATCCGGCGAAGCCACATTTCATAAATCCGCCGTTGGGCCGGGCCGCCGTGAAAGTCCGCCGTGTTGACCTTGAAAAGAAATTTAACCGTGAGGGCGTTGAACCGCTCGACGCTGAGCCGGACGATCTCGCCGAAGGCCGCCTCGGCCATCTCCATGCGACCCATCTTCAGGCTGGTGGCGTAAATGCCGCCGTAGATGGGCAGGGCATGGGCCGCGCTCGGGCTCTCAACGGACCGGAAAAGGGCCATGGCGGCCTCATAGTCGCCGTTGTCGTATGCGGTTTCCGCCTCGGTCATGGCGGCCCGGACCTTCAGATGCCCCTCCGGGTCCGCCGCCGCCAGCGACTGGCGCCATTCCTTGTAAAACACGGGACAATCCTGATACAGGGCGATGGGCGCCGCGTTCAGCCCGCCGTTGGCAATCCACGCGGTGGACCGGCAGATCGGCTTTCGCTCCCGCAGGTTGACAACGGCCGCCGATACATAATAACGCCGCTGATCGCCGGCGTCCGCCTGGACATCCGGAGCGTTATACGGATAGTTATATGTGGCGTTATCCGAAGCGTTATCCGGGTCGTTATCCGGGTCGTCATCAGGGGCGTTATCCGGATCATTATCCGGGTCGTCATCAGGGACTCTGAGGCCGATGGCCCCCTCGATCAGATAATCCGCCCGCTCCAGCGAGCTGGTATCGAGCCGGCTGACGGTCATTCCACCGTTGATTTTATCGGACACGGCGGAAAAGATCCGCTCGATGTCCCGGGCCGCGTGGGGCACCTCGGCTGTATCCGCGTTGCGGAAGGGCTCCATGACCACCCGTATCCGACCCTCCCCGGCGCCCCGGTCCACCGCGATCAGGTTCAGCAGGTTCTCGGCCAGCATTCGCACGGCCGGTTCAAAGGGCGCCGGGCCGGCTTCGGTCCGTGAGGGCTCCGCGGGGATACGTGGCCCCGTCGCGCAAAAGCAGTTGAAAGCGGCCAGAACGATCAGCCCCATCCGAGCCCAACCCGATATCATCTTTACCTTCATTTGTCCATTGCTCCGCCGAAAGTTTTTCCACGCCCCCTCATGCCGCATACCCGTCCGGATGCTCCCGATGCCACCGCCACGCCGTCTCGATGATGGTCTCAAGGTCCGCATACTCCGGCCGCCATCCCAGCTCCCGGATCACCTTTTCGCTCGATCCCACCAGTACAGCCGGATCTCCGGGGCGGCGGGGGGCGGCTTTTTCGGGAATGGGCCGGCCGGTGACCCGGCGGGCCGCGTCGATCACCTGGCGCACGCTGTGGCCGGCGCCGTTGCCAAGGTTGTAGCGCCCGCCGGGGCCGTCGGTCAGCAGCCTTTCCAGGGCCAGCAGATGGGCCTGGGCCAGGTCAGCGATGTGGATGTAGTCCCGGACGCAGGTGCCGTCCGGGGTGGGGTAATCGTCTCCGAAGACGGCGATTTCCGGCAGCCGGCCCCGGGCGGCGTCCAGCGCCAGGGGGATCAGGTGGGTCTCGGGCCGATGGTCCTCGCCCAGCTCGCCGTCAGGGTCGGCGCCGGCGGCGTTGAAATAGCGCAGGCAGACCGAGCGCAGGCCATGGGCATGTTCCAGATCCGTGAGCATCTGCTCCACCATCAGCTTGGTGCGGCCGTAGGGGTTGATGGGGCGTTGCGGGTGGTCCTCGGTGAGGGGAATCCACTCGGGCTCGCCGTAGGTGGCGCAGGTGGAGGAAAAGATGAAGCGACGGACGCCATGGGCCAGCATCCCCCGAAGCAGCCCCAGGGTGTTGGCCACGTTGTTATGGTAGTACTTGACCGGATCGGTCACCGACTCGCCCACATAGCAGAAGGCGGCAAAGTGCATCACAGCGGCTATGGGATGGCGCCCGAACACATGGTCAATCAGCTCGCCGTCGGAGATGCAGCCCCTGTAGAGCGGCCCCCACTTCACCGCGTCCGCGTGACCGTGGACCATGCTGTCGATCACCACCGGCTCATACCCCCGCCGGGCCAGCAGCTTGCACATGTAAGATCCGATATAACCGGCCCCTCCGGCCACCAGCACGCTCGTTTTCATAAATCCGCCGCCCTTTCTCCCGTTACCGCGTCAAAACCCTCGCGCCGCGCAAGAAAGCGCCGCCAGGCCGGAGCCATCCTGGAAATCCTTCCCAATATCCTGCCCATCCGGATTCACACATCCCCGTTTTTCAACAACCCCTCGAAATACGCGATGGTGTGCCGCAGCCCCTCCCGCAAATTAACCTTCGGCGACCAGCCCAGCGTCTCCTCGGCGCGGGCGATGTCCGGCCGCCGCTGCTTCGGGTCATCCATGGGCAGGGGGCGGAAAACCAGTTCGGAGCGGGACCCGGTCAGCTCCCGGATGATCTCGGCCAGCTCCAGGATGGTGAACTCGCCGGGATTGCCCAGGTTGATGGGGCCGGTCACCTCGTCCGGGGTGTCCATCAGCCGCATCAGCCCGTCCACCAGGTCGTCCACATAGCAGAAGGACCGGGTCTGGCCGCCGTCGCCGTAAAGGGTGATCGGCTGGTTTCGCAAGGCCTGGACGATGAAGTTGGAAACAACCCGGCCGTCGTTGGGGTGCATCCGGGGCCCGTAGGTGTTGAAGATCCGCGCCACCTTGATGGAGAGCCCGGCCTGGCGGCGGTAATCGAAAAACAGGGTCTCGGCGCACCGCTTGCCCTCGTCGTAGCAGGAGCGGGGGCCGATGGGATTGACGTTGCCCCAGTAGTCCTCGGTCTGGGGGTGGACCGACGGATCGCCGTACACCTCGGAGGTGGAGGCCTGAAGGATGGTGGCGCCCAGGCGCTTTGCCAGCCCCAGCATGTTGATGGCCCCATGCACGTTCACCTTGGTGGTCTGCACCGGATCGTTCTGATAATGGATGGGCGAGGCGGGGCAGGCCAGGTTGTAGATGGCGTCCACCTCAACATAAAGGGGAAAGGTGATGTCGTGGCGGATGATTTCAAAGTAGGGTTCATTCAGCAGGTGGAGCAGGTTGCGCTTGGTGCCCGTGTAGAAGTTATCCACGCACAGCACGTCATGGCCGCCGGCCACCAGCCGGTCGCACAGATGGGAGCCGAGAAAACCGGCGCCGCCGGTCACCATTACACGCTTTCTCAGATGCATGAATACGGGATTCCTTTCCGATCCGGGTAAAAAAAACATCCGTCGCCGTGGCCAATGCCACCCTTTTCCGTCCCCTTTTATATCAACGCATGGCGTCCGTCAACGGGCAAGGTAGCCGTCAACCGGCCGGGGCCGGATCATCGCCCTCCGGGGCCGGATCATCGCCTTCCGGGTCCGGCCGGGCCATGAAATCCGCCTCGTCGCCGGGCTCCGCGGCCGGAAAGCACATCTCCACATGGGTTCCCTCGCCGGGCATCGAATCGACGCCGATCCATCCGCCGTGGCCCCGGATGATGCCGTAAACCGCGGCCATGCCCAGCCCCCGGCCCTGGAACTTGGTGGTGAAAAAGGGATCGAACAGGCGCTGGCGGGTCTGCTCGTCCATGCCCTTGCCGTTGTCCGAAAGGTGGATGCAGACATAGTCCCCCGGAGTAATCTCCGGGGGGACCAGCCCCGGATGATGTCCCGAATAATGCGCCGGATGATACGCCGGACGCCTGGCCGCATCCTCCGCCCCCTCCGTTATATCATCCGCGGCCACCCGGCGGAGGCGGGTGGCAACGCGGATCCAGCCGTCCCCCCGGCCCTCCTCGGCTTCGGCCGCGTTGAGCATCACGGCGGAAAGGGCCATCTGAAACTGCATGTAGTCGCCCTTGATGGGCGGCAGGTCCTCGGTCAGGTCGGTTTCGATCAGAATATCGGGATTCACCGCGTGCTGGATCAGCTTTAGCACCTCCCGGATGAACCGGTTTACCGGGATGATCCGCTGGGGCTGGCCGCCGCCCTGGGCGTAGGCCAGCAACTGGGCGGTGAGATGGGCCATGCGCTTGGAGGATCGGAAGATGGCGGTCATGTGCCGCCGCGTCTTCTCGTCCGGAGGAACCCGGGATTCCAGCAGCTCCAGGTTGCCGTTGATGGCGAACAGGGCGTTGTTGAACTCGTGGGCCACGCCGCCGGCCAGGGTGGCCACGGCCTCCATCTTCTGGGCGTGGAGCAGCCGGCTTTCCATGCGCTTGCGCTCCCGCTCCCGCTGTCGCTGCCGGGTGCGGTCGTACACCGACACGATCACCCGCTCCCAGGCATCATCGCCCCCCGGCGGCAGGGAGGACTTGATCAGCACGTTGATTTCCCGGCCGGAAAGGGTGCGGTTGACGCACTCGAACTCGAACATCTCCCCCCGCTCCACGGCCAGCAGCTCTTCCCTGAGCGCGTCGAAGGTCGATTCGGGAAGAATGCGATCCAGGCCCCCGTAAAGCTGGCTCTTGTCATCGGCCTCGAACAGATCCAGCGTGGAGCGGTTGACATTGACCACCCGAACCAGCCCCACCAGTTGCCGCAGCGCGTCGGGACGGGCCTTCAAATAGGCGTCGAGATCGACCACGCCCTCGGCCCGCAGGGCCGCCAGCGCCCGCCGGAGCTGGGAAAAGTCCTCTTCCCACAGGGAAATTGGGGAGTTTTCAAACAGGCTTCGATACCGCTGCTCGCTGGCCGCAAGGGCCGCCTCGGCCCGCTCCCGCTCGCAGATGGACCGGGCCTGGCGCACGTTCTGAAGGGCCATGCGGGAGAGTTGTCCGGCGATCAGTCCCAATGCCTGGCGGGTTTTTTCAAACCGATCCCGGCTCATGCGGGCGATGCCGGAAAGGCCCGCCCGATAGCGGTCCAGGCTCACCCCCAGCCGCCGGGCGTCCGCCTCGGCGTCCGCGTCGGCATAGGTTTCATCCAGCACCTGGCCCATGAGCCAGTTGGCCACATGCCGCTCGCCCACATAAAGCCCGGTGCCGCCGCCCCACAGCCGTCCCCCGAGGCAGCCGTAGCGGATGTGGCCGTCCGCGTCCGGCCGGAGCTTGCCCGGATGGCGAAGGATGCAGGTGGCCTCGTCCGTTTCGCACCTGTGAACGAATTGCTCGCAAAAGGGGCTGAAATTGCTCAGGCGAGTGATGGCCCGACCGGACACGTCGGTGATCACGGCGGCCACCCCCATGGCGTCGGCAAAGGTGTCCTGAATGCTCTGGAGTTCAGCCATCCGGAGCAGGTCCGGCAGATTAAAGCTCTCCATGCCGCAATCCGGCCCGGTCAGGGCCGCGATCCGCTGCTCAAGGGATTCGATGGATTCCATTGTACTGAAAAAAACTCCCGTTTTTATACGCTTTCATGGCAACCCGGCGGTCTTTCCGCTGAAAGATCCGTGGTTTTCCGTCCCCGTCTCGCGGCGGGTTTGGCTTTTTTCATGGCATCGTCTGGAAACCGGGATGCCGATCAGCAGACAGCGGACGCCCGCTTTTCCTCCTTTGTAATATGAAGCGGCGCGGCATGCCAGATGTCGCGGTTGTATTCGGCAATGGTGCGGTCGGATGAGAAGGGGCCGATGCGGGCCACGTTGAGGATGGAGCGCCGGACCCACTCGTCCCGGTCCTTGTAAAGGGCGTCCAGGGCGATGTGGCGCTGGCGGTAGCTTTCGAAATCGGCCAGGACCCGGTAGGGATCGGCCTTCCGCAGCTCCCGCGTGATGGGATGGAAAAGGTCCGGCGTTTCCCGGCTGAAATAGCCGGTGTGGATCAGGTCCAGCACCCGCCGCAGGATCGGGTCCCGGGCCAGAAAGACGGCGGGGTCGTAATTTCCCTGGGAGGCGGCCACCTGCTCGGCCGTCATGCCGAATATGAAGATGTTGTCCTCGCCCACCGCCTCCATGATCTCGATGTTGGCCCCGTCCAGGGTGCCGATGGTGAGGGCGCCGTTCAGGGCGAACTTCATGTTGGAGGTGCCCGAGGCCTCGTATCCGGCGGTGGAGATCTGCTCGGAGACATCGGCCGCGGGAAAGATCCGCTCGGCCAGGGAAACCCGGTAGTTGGGGATGAAGACCACCTTGAGACGGTCTGCGGTGTTTTCGTCCCTGTTGATCATGGCGGCCACGTGGCAGATGAGCCGGATGATCAGCTTGGCCAGGATATAGCCCGGCGCGGCCTTTCCGCCGAAGAAAAAGACCCTCGGATGCGCCTGGCGGTCCTCGTCTTCCTTCAGCAGCAGCCAGCAATAGACCACATGCAGGATGTTGAGCAGTTGCCGCTTGTACTCGTGGATGCGCTTGACCTGGATGTCGAAGATGGCGCCGGGCTCCACCGGAATCCGGGTGAGGTCCTGGACGATGGCGGCCAGCATCTCCTTGTTGCGGTATTTCACCCGCATCCATTCCCGCCGGAAATCGGCGTCCTCGGCAAGTGGCTCGATCTCCCGAAGGCGCTCCAGGTCCCGGGCCCAGCCGTCGCCGATGGCGCCGGTGATCAGCCGGGCCAGCTCTGGGTTGGCCGCCAGCAGCCAGCGCCGGGGGGTGATGCCGTTGGTCTTGTTGTTGAAGCGGGTGGGAAACATGTCCGTAAAATCCCGCATCACCCGCTGCTTTAGCAGCCGGGTGTGGATCTGGGCCACGCCGTTGACCGAGTGGGACCCCACCGTGGCCAGATGGGCCATGCGCACCCCCCGCTCGGGCTTTTCGGCGATCAGCGACATGCGCCGGATGCGGTCCTCGTCGCCCACGAAGCGAACGGCCACCTCCCGCAGGAAGCGCCGGTTGATCTCATAGATGATGCCAAGGTGCCGGGGCAGCAGCTTTTCAAACAACGACACCGGCCACACCTCCAGGGCCTCGGTCAGCAGGGTGTGGTTGGTGTAGGCGCAGGAGCGGCGGGTGATGTCCCAGGCCGCCTCCCATCCCAGGCCGTGGTCGTCCATCAGGATGCGCATCAGCTCGGGAACGGCCAGGGACGGGTGGGTGTCGTTCATCTGGATGGCCACCTTGTCCGGAAAGCGGTCAAAGCTGTCCGGGTGGTTCACCCGGTAGCGCCGGATGATGTCCTGAATGGCGCAGGACACGAAGAAATACTGCTGCTTGAGCCTCAGCTCCTTGCCCTCGAAGAACTGGTCGTTGGGATACAGCACCTTTGAGATGTTCTCCGACAGGTTCTTCTGCTCCACGGCCTTGAGGTAGTCGCCCGTCTGGAAAAAGCCCAGGTCGAACTCGTTGGAGGCCCGGGCCGACCAGAGGCGCAGGGTGTTGACCGTGTTGACCCCGTAGCCGCCGATGGGCATGTCGTAGGGGATGCCCACGATGTCCTCGGTGTCAACCCATCGCATCCGGACGCCGCCGTCGGGCTGGGGCGCCGCCTCCTGGCGGCCGTAGTACTTGACGGTCAACTGCCGCTCCGGCCGGGCCATTTCCCAGGCATTGCCGTACTTGAGCCACATCTCCGGGTGTTCCACCTGGCCGAGCTTTCGGATCACCTGATCGAAAATGCCGAATTCATAGCGAACGCCATACCCGTAGGCCGGAATCTCCAGGGTGGCCATGGAGTCGAGAAAGCATGCCGCCAGCCGCCCCAGCCCGCCGTTGCCCAGGCCCATGTCCGGCTCCTCGGCCGCCAGATCCTCCAGGCGGACCTGGATATCGTCCATGGCCTTGCGGGTCTCGTCTGACATGCCAAGGTTGATCAGGTTGTTGACCAGGGCCCGGCCCATCAGGTATTCGGCCGACAGGTAATAGACCCGCTTGACGTCGTGGTCGTAGTACATCTGCTGGGTGCGGATCCAGCGCTCCACCAGCCTGTCCCGGGTGGAAAGGGCCAGGGCCTGGTACAGGTCGCGAAGCGTGGCGGTGTACTGGTCCTTGGAAAGGGAGTACTCCAGATGGTTGGCAAAGGACAACAGGATGTCCCTTGCATCCATGCCCTTCAAAAACAGGCCCCAGTTTTTAAACAGTTCGCTGTTTTGCATGTTTTCCTCTCCGGCGGGGTGGCGGGTTGCTCAGGCAATTATCATAAACGATTCGAGCCGCCGACTCAAGCTCTATCGTAACAGATGGCCGAAAAGGCGCCCCGGTTTTCAGACGGGGGCGGCGGCGAACACCATCTTTTTTTCGCTGTTGTTAAAAGCCAGCAGCCGGCCGGCGAAGCGCTTTTCCTCGCCGAAGATGTTGAGCAGGCGGATGGCGCCGTTTTCCGCCTCCACCAAGTCCACATTTTCCAGCAGCTTGACTTCCCTGCCGTTTTCCATCATAAAGGCGCTGATGTCGCACATGGAAAAACCTCCAATTTATAAGGCAATCGAAAAGGGTGGAAACCTTCAGACCTTGCGCTCGCTCACCAGCCGGGCGAAGTGCGCATAGGACCGGTCATAGGTCCGCTCCGCGTCCCTGGGAAAAAAGCAGGCCGGCAACTGCCGGCTCTTCTGGTGATAGGCCACGCATTCGCAGCAAACTCCCTTGCGCGAACAGGGCTCATAGGTGCAGTTGCAGCGCGCTGTGTTCTTTTCCTTGTTGCATTCCATATCGGCAATCTCCCGCATTCGGCTTCTTCTATTCCCATCGGTCCTTGTCATCCCGATAGGTCAGCTCCAGATTATCGGACCGGTCTCGGTCTCGGTCCCGGTCCCGGTCAATGGGGCCCTTCCTGTCCATTTTGTCCATCCGCCCCATTCGCCCCAGCCGCCCCCGCTCATTGACAAACCCATTGAGCCCCCAGCTCACCAGGCTGATGAGCAGCGACCCGAACAGCGCCGAAAAAAAACCGGCCACCTCGAATCCGGAGATGACCCCAGAGGCCATCATCAGCAAAAAGGCGTTGATCACAAAGGTGAACAGACCGAGGGTCACCAGGTTGAGCGGCAGGGTGAGAATGAGCAGCACCGGCCGGAAAAAGGCGTTCAGCACCCCCAGGATGGCCGCCGCGAAAAAGGCGGACATGAACCCGTCAACATGGATGCCCCCCACCATGAAGGCCGCCACCATGATGGCGACGGTCAGAATAAGCCATCGAACCAGAAAGACCATGATCCTCGCCCCTCCTGCGGCGCCTGTCCGGCGCCATCATCGTTATCGGCCGCCGCGCCTTCCATTCAGCGGCCCCATCCCATCATCTTTGCAGACCCGGCCGGCGGTTTCAAGAGCGAATTTGCCCAGGACCCCAAAAAAATGGTAAAATCGAATCGATACATCCCAGCGACGCGCCAAGGGAATGACCCGGCGCGGCAACCGACCACAGGAGGTGGACCTATGGAACAGCGCATCGCCGATCGCCTGCCCGACTTCATGGACACCATGGGGCTCACGGAGCCGCCCATGGGCTTTTTTTTCACCAACGCCCCGCCGGCCGGGGCCCTCTCTCCGGCCCCCATGCCGACCCCCACCCGTCAGCGGGAGGAAAAGGGCGAAATAGACTGGGGCGCGGTGTTCGGCAACTTCACCTGCGCCATCGGGCTGATCTGGCGGGCCCGTCGCAAGGGGGCCGCGGCAGCCTTCAGCGCAGAGCAATACGGCTGCCCGGGAGCGGCCTTCTGGATGGGCTTTTTAAAGCCCCAGTCGGAAACCATCATACATTATGTCTCCTCGGGCATCCCCGGCCAGATGGAGGGCGAATTCTACTGCGAATCCCCGGACGCCCTTCGCCGGACCTTTCTTGAGATCGACCCGCCCCCGGCGGGCGGCCCCTGGCTGGTGGTCAAGCATCTGGACCGGTTCGAGGCGGACGAGACCCCGGAGCTGGTTGCCTTCTTCGCCCGGCCGGAGGCGATGTGCGGCCTTCACCAGTTGGCCTTTTACGTCACCAACGACACGGAGGTGATCGCCTCCCCCTGGAGCGCGGCCTGCGGCAGCCTGGTGATCTGGCCCCTGAAGTATCATCGGGAGGGCCGGCTTCGGGCCGCGCTGGGGGGCTGGGATATCTCGGCCCGCAAGTTCTTCAAGCCCGACGAGCTGTCCCTGTCCATGCCGTACAAGCTGTATGAGCGGATGATCGAGCGGGCCGACGAGAGCTTCCTGTCCCGGAAGAACTGGGAAAACGTGAAGAAAAAGATCGCCCTGAGCGAGAAGACGTGGTCCAGATGAGCGGCGGCCCCCCGGATAATGCGCCGCCGGATGATTCTCGGTCGGATAAAACCCGGTCGGATGAAGTCCCGTCCGATGAAGTCCCGTTCGATGAGATCCGGTCGAACAGGCCCCGGGTCTTCGTGGCCCACCCCATCCCGGAGGCGGGTTTGGCCCGCCTCCGGGCGTCCTTCGATGTGACGGTCCATCCGGGCATGAAGCCCATGCGCCGGCCCGAGCTGGCCCGGCGCATGGCGGGCTGTGAGGCCATGATCGCCATGTTGACGGACAGGATCGACGCGGACCTGCTGGCCGAGGCCCGGGACCTGAAGGTGGTGGCCAACTACGCCGTCGGCTACGACAACATAGACGTTGAGGCCGCCACCCGCCTGGGCATCCGGGTGACCCACACGCCGGGGGCGCTCACAAAGGCCACCGCGGAGATCGCCTTTGCCCTGCTCATCACCCTGACCCGCCGGATACTGACGGCGGACCAGTTCGTCCGCGCCGGCCGCTTCACCGGCTGGGACCCAATGCTGCTGCGGGGAGACGAGCTGGCCGGCCGGACCCTTGGGATCATCGGCATGGGCCGCATCGGCCGGGAGATGGCCCGAAAATGCCGGGCCTTTGACATGCGGATCATCTATCGCAACCGCCGCCGCCTGGACCCGGAAATCGAAGCGCCCCTTCAGGCCCGCCACGTCGCCCTGGCCACGCTGCTTGCCGAGGCCGACGTCATCTCCATCCACGCCCCCTCCACCCCGGAAACCCGCCGCCTCATCGACGCCGACGCCCTTGCCCTGATGAAGCCGGGGGCCTATCTGATCAACACCGCCCGGGGCGACATCATCAACGAAATGGAGCTGGTGGCCGCCCTGAAAACGGGCCGGCTGAAGGGGGCCGGGCTGGACGTGTACGAATACGAGCCCCGCATCCACCCGGACCTTGCGGCCATGCCCAACGTGGTGCTGCTGCCCCACATCGGCTCGGCCACCTGCGAGGCCAGGGACCGCATGGCCATTATGGCTGCCGAGAACGCGGCCGCCGCCCTGGCCGGCCGCCGGCCGCCGAACCTGGTGCCCGAGCAGGCGGATGCCTTTTGAGATTGCCATGGGCCGCGCAGGGGTTTATACTAAATTTTAACCGCTGTATTTACAGCTACTTTATTTTTTTGGAGGTCCTTTTATTTGATAGCGAGAGTGTTGAGCGGCGCGGTCATCGGCATCGACGCCTATCTTGTGGAAGTGGAGGTTGACATCTCGCCGGGGCTGCCCTCGTTTACCACGGTGGGCCTGCCCGAGGCGGCCGTGCGGGAGAGCAAGGAGCGGGTCAAGACCGCCATCGTCAACGCCGGCTACGTCTTTCCCGACGACCGGATCACCGTCAACCTTGCGCCGGCCAATATCAAAAAGGAGGGCACCGGCCTGGACCTGCCCATCGCCGTGGGCATCCTGACGGCCATGGGCGTCATTCCCCAGGCGGACATCGGCCGATACCTGATGATGGGCGAGCTGTCCCTGGACGGGCGGATCAAGCCGGTAAAGGGGGCGCTTCCCATGGCCATCGCGGCCCGGGACGCGGGCCATGCGGGCATCATCGTGCCCCGGGAAAACGGCCGGGAGGGCTCGGTGGCCGAGGGCATCGCCGCCCTGCCCGCCGACACCCTGGGCGAGGTGGTGGATTTTTTAAGGGGCATCGGGCAGATCGACCCGGTTGAAACGGACCTGGAGGCTCTGTTCGCCGCCGGCGCCGAGGACGGGCCCGACTTTTCCGAGGTGATGGGCCAGGAGCATGTGAAGCGGGCCCTGGAGGTGGCCGCGGCGGGGGGGCACAATCTGGTAATGATGGGCCCGCCCGGCTCGGGCAAGACCATGCTGGCCCGGCGCATCCCGTCCATCCTGCCGGCCATGGGCTTTGAAGAGGCCATCGAGACCACCAAGATCTACAGCGTGTCCGGAATGCTGGAACGGGACCGGGCCCTGGTGACCCGGCGCCCCTTCAGGTCGCCGCATCACACCATTTCAGACGCGGGGCTTATCGGCGGCGGCCACTCCCCCCGGCCCGGCGAGGTGAGCATGGCCCACAACGGCGTGCTGTTTTTAGACGAGCTGCCGGAGTTTAAAAAGCACGTTCTGGAGGTGTTGCGCCAGCCCCTGGAGGACATGCGGGTGACCATCTCCCGCTCCGCGGCCACCGTAACCTATCCGTCCAGCTTCATGCTGATCGCCGCCATGAACCCCTGCCCCTGCGGATACCACGGCGACAGCCGCCACCCGTGCGTCTGCTCGCCCCAGCAGATCAACCGGTACCGCTCCCGGATCTCCGGCCCACTGATGGACCGCATCGACATCCATGTGGAGGTGCCCGCCGTGCCCTACAAGGATCTGGTGGCCCCCTCCGGAGCGGAATCCTCGGCGGCCATCCGAGAGCGGGTGGCCGCGGCACGCCGGATTCAGGCCGGGCGGTTCCGGCGGGCCGGCATACACGCAAACGCCCATATGCGCAGCCGCCACATCCGGCGCCACTGCCCCGTGGACGGACCCTCCGCCAGCCTGCTGGAGATGGCCGTGGACCGCCTGGGGCTGTCGGCCCGGGCCTACAACCGCATCCTCAAGATTGCCCGGACCATCGCGGACCTGGAAGGCGCCGAGGCCATCGCGGCCTCCCACGTTTCCGAGGCGATCCAGTACCGCAGCCTGGACCGGGGCGGGCGCGTGCTGTAGCGCCGCCGCCCCCGCCGAGGGCCGCCCCCCCCCGCCCATGCGAAACGCCCGCCGACCAAGACGATCGACCATGGATGCCTCAGGCTACCGATACAGGCGAATCGAGGACCGCTCTCCCGTGGCGCCCACCACCTTCTTGAGCTTTCCGTTCTCGAAGATGAGCATTCTGACGCCGCCGTCATACACCCATATGTCGGTTCTCGGGCCGTCCGGCGATTCCAGCGTGGCGCCGTTGACCGGCAGGCCGATCTGCCTGACCACTTCCATGCTGCTCATGCCCGCCGTTATGACCGGCCGATCCGGGGCGGCCGGCGCCGCCACCCGGGGGCTCATCAGGTCGATTTTGCCGCAGCCCCCCATAAGCAGGGTCGCCGCCAACAACGGTATCAATCTTTTCAACAGGCCCTTCCTTTCCGCCAGGGTTGGGGCGCCGCCCCCCGACCGCGCCCGATTCATTCGGATAATTCTGAAATGGTACCAGCTTTGCCGGGATTGTCAACCGTCTCGACAAAGGGAGCGGGAGCCGGCGCTTAGATATTTATGTTTTACAATTTTACGTTTTTTCAGTATTACGGGTACAGCATACCGCAGAAAAGGCGCAACGTTCAACGTTTTGGAGGTCATATCATGCCCATGGATCCGAAGGATGTGAAAATCTTACTGGCTGAGGACGCGCTCACCATGCGCAAGATCGAGCTGAAAACCTTAAAGGGGCTCGGTTTCGAAAACGTCATCGAGGCCAAGGACGGCCAGGACGCCATCGAAAAGCTCCAGAGGGACGAGGGGATCAACTTCATCATCAGCGACTGGAACATGCCCAACAAGGACGGGTATGAACTCCTGGTGTGGGTGCGAACCAGCGAAAAATACAAGCATATTCCCTTTCTCATGGCCACGGCCCAGGGCGAGTCCAAGCAGGAGAACAAGGCCCTGGAGGCGGGGGTGAGCGCCTTCGTGGCCAAGCCCTTCAACGGCGAGGAGTTGAGCAACAAGATCAACGAGGCCTTCGGCCTGACCCGGAGCGAGGCCGAGGACCTGGATCTGGAGCCCCGCCAGCGCACCACGCGGTCCGGCAAGCTCAAGCTGAAGATCGCCCACATCCAGATCACGGACCACCTGGTGGTCGGGGTGCTAAGCGAGCTGATCAACCGGGGCATGATGATGCCCCGGTACTTCGAGCTGGAGCTTCAGTGCATGCAGGGCTGGAACCTGGTAAAAGAAGCCCTGGGCAAGGGCCGGGTGGACGCCGCCTGCATCCTGGCGCCCATCGCCATGGACCTTTATCATGTGGGCGCGCCCGTGAAGCTGATCATGCTCGCCCATAAAAACGGCAGCATCTTCGTGCGCAACCGCCAGGGCATCTACGCCGACCCCTTCGCCGACTTTTTTAAAACCAAGTCCTTTTTCATCCCCCACACCATGTCGGTGCATCACATGCTCTGCCACCTGTTCTTCAGCAAGATCGGGCTGAAAGCGGGCGTGGCCGGGGACAAGGGCATCGATGTCAACTTCGAGGTGATCGACCCGATCCTGATGCCCGAGTTCCTCCGGGCCAACCCCGAGTCGGGCGGCTTCATGGTGGCAGAGCCCCTGGGCACAAAGGCCATCGCCTCGGGCATCGCCGAGCTTCAGTTCCTGTCCGGCGAGCTGTGGGAGCAGCACCCCTGTTGCGTGGTGGCCATGCAGGAGGAGGTGGTGGAGCGCTACACCGACGCCGTTTACGAGTTCACGGACATGCTGGTGCAGGCCGGAAAGTTCATCGAGCGCAAGCCGGAAACGGCCGCTGAGATCGCCGTGGGCTTTCTGGACCCCACGCGCAAGCTGGGCCTGAAGGTGCCCCTGCTCAAAAACGTGCTCACCGAGGAGCGGGGCATCAAGTCCGGCGACCTGTACCCGGCCATCGAGGACCTGGACAAGATCCAGCGATACATGCACAGGAACATGGGCATCGGCAACATCATCGATCTTGAAAAGTTCGTGGACCTGCGCTTCGCCGACGAGGCGTGCAAGGGCCGCTCGGCCAAGGCCCGGCCATCGGTGCTGCACGACTCGGGCAACCTGGCCATCGAGATCCTCCATCGGGGCATGTTCAAGGAGGAGAAGGTGACGGCCTCGTCAAAAGCGATGCTCAACAAGGAAGGCAAGTACCTGACCTTCACCCTGGCCGACCAGGAGTTCGGCATCGATATTCTGCGGATCCGGGAGATCGTGGGCATGGCGCCCATCCGCTCCATCCCCCAGACGCCGCCTGCCATAAAGGGCGTGATCAACCTGCGGGGCAAGGTGATCCCGGTGATGGACCTGCGGGTGCGCTTCGGCATGGAGGCCCGGGACTACACGGACCGAACCTGCATCATCGTGCTGGAGCACGAGATCGAGGACCGCGTCGTGCAGATGGGCGTCGTGGTGGACACCGTCTCGGAGGTGCTGCCCGTGCGGGCCTCGGAGATCGAGGAGACCCCCAACTTCGGGGCCGCCATCGACACCAAGCACATCCTGGCCATCGCCAAGAGCGAAAGCGGAGTCAAGATCCTGCTGGACATCGACTACGTGATCACCGGAAAGGAGCAGATTGTCGTTCAGAATCTGTTCGAATAGGCGCGCCGGCCGGCCATCATGACCATTCATGTGGAAAACATCGCCAAGCGGTTCCCCCTGCCGGGAGGCCGGGCGCTGACGGTGATAGGCGACATCAGCTTCACAATGGAAAACGGCGACTTCGTTGCCGTGCTGGGCGAGTCCGGATGCGGCAAATCGACCCTGCTGAACCTGGTGGCGGGGCTGCTGCCCCTGTCCGCGGGCCGCATCGAGGTCAACGGGTCCCGCATCGCAGGGCCCCATCCGTCCCGGGCCATGCTGTTCCAGCAGCCCAGCCTGCTGCCCTGGCTCAACGTGGAGGAGAACATCGTCTTCGGCTGCAAGCTGCGGGGGGAAGAAGAAGACCTTGCCACCCGGGCGGCCCAGCTCATCGAGATCATGGGCCTTTCGGGGTCCGAGAAGGTCAAGCCCCACGAGCTGTCCCTGGGCATGGCCCAGCGGGTATGCCTGGCCCGGGCCCTCATCGGCCACCCGGACATCCTGCTGCTAGACGAGCCCTTCGCCTCCCTTGACACCATCAACCGCACCCATCTTCAAGAGGAGCTGATCGAGTTCTGGATGGTGGAAAAGTTCTCCGCCATCCTGGTGACCCACGACATTGACGAGGCCATCCTGATGGGCACCCGGATCGTGCTGCTGGGAGATCGCCCCTGCCGGATCATCCAGACCTACGAGGTCAACCTGAACTATCCCAGAGACATGTCCAGCCGATCCTTCTTCCTGCTGCGGGCGGCCATCATAAAGAAGCTGCGGGAGTCCTTTGACGCCGGGCAGGAAAAAAAGGAGACGCCATGAAGATCACCCGAAGACACTTTCTCCGGTCCGCGGCGGCGGGCATCGCCGCCATGGGCCTGCCGCTGGCCGCCGAGCCGGCGGCGCGGACCGCGGTCGCCCGTGCGGCGGAGCCCGACGCGGAGTTGCGCATCGGCTACCTTCCCATCACCGACGCAGCGCCGCTGCTCATCGCCCACGCCAGGGGCTATTTCAGGGACGAGGGGCTCAAGGTGGCAAAGCCACTGCGGGTCCGAAGCTGGTCCACACTGTCCGAGTCCTTCATGACGGACAAGTTCAACCTGACCCACATGCTGCTGCCCATGCCCATCTGGATGCGCTACAACCGGTCCCTGCCGGTGAAGGTGCTGGCGTGGGACCACACCAACGGCAGCGCCATCACCGTGCGGGCCGACTCCGGAATCAACGGCTTCGCCGATCTGGGCGGCCATCAGATCGCCGTGCCCTACTGGTACTCCATGCACAACATCATTTTGCAGATGGGCCTTAAGAAGGCGGGCCTGACGCCGGTGATCCAGCCCCAGAATCACGCCCTTGGAAAGCGCCAGGTCAACCTGTTCATCCTGGCGCCGCCGGAGATGCCCGTGGCCCTGTCCGGCAGGAAGATCGACGGCTTCATCGTGGCCGAGCCCTTCAACGCCATGGCGGAGATGCGGGTGGGCGGCCGGATCATGCGCTTTTCCGGCGATATCTGGAAGAACCATCCGTGCTGCGTGGTGGTGATGAAAGAGCCGATCATCAAATCCAACCCCGTCTTCACCCAGAAGGTGGTCAACGCCATCGTCCGGGCCCAGCTCTGGACCACGGAGAACATGGCCGAGGCCGCCCGCGTCCTGAGCCGGGAGGGGGAAGGCTATCTGCCAACCTCCGCGGAAGTGCTCTTGCGGGTCTTCACCGGGTACGAGCTGTCGGTTTACGGCCCCGGCAACACCCCCCAGGCCATCCAGAATCCGGAGTGGAATGTCGGCCGCATCGGGTTTCAGCCCTACCCCTACCCGTCCGCCACCCGCTTCATCCTGTCGGAGATGCGCCGGACCCGCATGGAGGGCAACGCGGAATTCCTCGATTCCCTGGATCCTGATCTGGCCGCGGCCGACCTCGTGGATGAATCCTTCGTTCGAAAGGCCATCGACGCCGTGGGCGGGCCGTCCCGATTTCCGGCCATCGACATCGCCCGCCCCTGGGACCGGGAGGAGGTCATTGACCTTTAACCTGATATGGCCGATTCCGTTCTGATCATGCTTCACCGCTTCCTTTACGGCATGGCGCCCCATGGCCGCTACATGCTGATGAAGATCCTGTACGGCCTGCTGGGGGCCGGGCTCTTTTTCATCGCCTGGGTGTTCATCGGCTACGCCATCTTCGCCCGGCCCGGCTACGAGCAGTTCTCAGGGTTTCTGCCCCTGCCCACCCTCAAGGCCATGGCGGCGCTGATGGTGGACCCCCATTTCTGGCAGGGCATCCACGCCAGCCTGCGGCGGGTGGTGGTGGGCATCACCATCGCCTTCGTCATCGGCCTGCCCATGGGCCTGATGATCGGCTTTTACAAAAAGCTCCAGATCGTCACCCACACGCCCATCCAGTTCCTGCGGATGATCAGCCCCCTGTCCTGGATGCCCATCGCCCTGCTGGTCTTCCACAGCTTCGAGTGGGCCATCTATTTTCTGATCACCATGGCCACGGTCTGGCCCATCATCCTGAACACCAGCCACGGGGTCTCCCAGGTCAACCCCCACTGGATCAACATGGCCCGGAACCAGGGGGCCAGGGATTACCAGCTCCTGCTGCGCATCATCATGCCCGCCTCCATCCCCTACATCCTGGCCAGCCTCCGCCTGGCTTTGGGGGTGGCCTGGATCGTGCTGGTGCCGGCAGAGTTCCTGGGCATCTCCAGCGGGCTGGGCTATATCATCAACGACGCCCGGGACACCATGGAATACGACCGGCTCATGGCCATCATCATCGCCATCGGCGTGGTAGGCTTCATCCTGGACGGCGGCATCGAGATGGTGCAGCGGGCCTTTTCATGGAACCCGGCATGAGCCGGAATACGCGGGAAAAGCGAGGGCGGAGAGCCGAATGAGCGGAAATTTTTCGAATAGATACAATCACTTCATCGCCAAGATGGTGGTGGTCCACCCCTCCCTCATCGACCGCTATGTGTGGCTGCGCATGACGGCCAGGGCGGCGGAGCTGGTCAATGCCAAGTTCGATGTCAAGGCCCCGCGAAACTTTCGGATGGCGGCGGACAAATACGAATGGAAGCGGTGGGATTTTTTCAGCGCCGCCAAATACTTCCTGAAGTTCAAGCCCGAGACCGTGGCCGCCATCTGGAGCCAGTGGTTCCGCAGCCCCGGCTTCGACCCGAAGTTCAAGCCCAGCGTGCTGCTGAACCTGTGGCTCACCGTGCCCCTCTTCGTGCTGGCCGGCGATGTGCCCGGGGAGGCGGCCGAGGCGAAGGAAAAGCGGCAAAAGGAAGCCCAGGCCATTATCGACACCGTGGTGAACCTCATCGGCGAATCGAACCAGGACCTGACGGCGGACCTGCTGCGGAACATGTCGGTGGCCGGCGCCGTGTCATTCCTTGAAAAGACCAACGCGCCGCCCGTTCTGATTGTGATGCGCAAGGTCCTGCCCTTCGAGGTCACCATCAAGCTGCTCAACGCCCTGCGGAACAAGAACGCGGATCGGCTCTTCGGCTTCTGGCTGCCGCGGTTTCCCGTGGAAGACGCGGCCAAAATCAAGATGAAGCTTCTGGAAATCGACCGGATCTCCATCGAGGAATTCCGGCTGAAAAACGAAAAGCTCAAGTACGAGCACGGCGAGCTGACCCACAAGATCGACGGATTGCAGATGAAATCCGAGCCCGCCAGGCATGAAGCCCTGCTCTATGAGTATAAAAACAAGGAACTGGTGATGCAGGAACTGCTCAAGAAGCGGGAAGCGGCCCAGAAGGCGGAAAAGCCCCAGCACGAGGAGGAAGAGCGCCAGCGCCAAAAGGGCATGGACGAGAGCATCTCCCGGCTGGCCGACTCCCTGGCCTCCCTGCTGGACGAATACCGGCGCGAAAAGCCGGACAGCGCGACATCCACCGGTGGAAAGCAGCCCGCCGGCGGCGAGGGCGGGGGCGGCTGATCAGCGAAAATCCGACATGCTGATCGGCCCGCCCTCCCCCTCCCTGCGACCGAAAAGATATCCCCCCGCCACCAGACCCATAAACGCCCCCGCCAGCGAGACCAACTGGGTTACCAGCAGCCGCTGGCCGGCCGCCCAGCCCAGAAAGGCGAAAAGCGCCATGGCGGCAAGCCCCGTGAACAAAATGGGCAGGGCCACCCGGCCCATGAAGGCGGCCAGGGGCAGGCCGAAGCGGTGGAACAGCACCACCATGACGATGAACACGCCGGCGGCGAAGATCAGCCCGCCAATGGGCACCAGCAGGTGGTAGGCCAGCTCGGTATTCTCGGCCGGCACCGGCGCGGACTCCAGCGCCAGAGCCGCCCCCGCCCATTGGGCCCAGGCCGGCCCCCACCACCAGAGATGCGGTTTTTTCAAGTTTATCGCCCCATCCGTGTTATCCATTGAATTCGACTTGCTACCTGGGCCCTCGCAGCGCGGCGGCCTCGGATTCATTATAGCCCAGGGCCGCGTAATCGAGCCGCCCGTTTTCCGAATGGCAGTCATCGCACCGAAGCGCCCGCCTGGCCGGCGCGATGGAATGGAACTGCTGGAAATACATCACCGGCTCCCGTATGATGGCCTGGCTGTACTGCCCGTCGTTCCACGCCCGCATCTCGGCCAGGGTGGTGTCCCGCTTGCCCTTGCCCCCGGCACGGGCCACAAAGGCCTTGGGCACGGGGTGGCTGTTGACGAAGCTGTCCGGCGCCGCCACCGCCTCGGGGTCTGCGCCGTCGGAGAAAAAGGCCGTCCGCACCACGTTGAAGGGCCAGATGCGGGCGCTGTCATCCCGCCGGTCCGCGTTGGGGCCGGGGATTCGCTTTACCAGAATATCCGGGTTGTACCAGGCGTAGGCGGGCATGAAGCCGGCCGGCTTCATGCTTTTGTAGCAGTCCACCATCTCATTGATCTGCAGGGTCATCTTCTCCGGCGTAGCCATGCCCATCAGGCGGGCGATGGGCATCATCCAGTTATACTGCTTCATCATCTTTTCCATGTCCATGCCCGGCAGCCAGTTGATGCGCTCCGCGGCCGGATAGGTCGTGGGGATGTGGCAGGTCTCGCAGGCGAGCCGGGACAGATGCGCGTCGATGTCAGCGGCGTCCGGGCCATCGTGGGGAAGTTCGCCGTGGCAGTCCGCGCAGGTCCGCATGGTGCCCCGCAGCTCGGGGGTTCCGATGGCGTCCAGGATCTTTCCCTTGCCGATGTTGTGGTCCTCCGTCACATGGCACTCCTGGCACCGCATTCGGCCGCTGTAATGGACATCCGTAGCCTTGCCCCGGAAGGTGCCGTACCTGGTGCCGCGCTTGCCGTTGGTGCGCCAGTGGCAGAAATTGCAGTTGTCCGGGTTGGGCTTGCCCACCCGCAGTGACACATCCTCCATGGCCTTTGCGGCGATGCCGGAAAGATCGAGCCTGTCCATGTCGCCGGCCACATCGGCCCCGGCCATCATCAGGGAGACCAGCCGCGCGCCGTTGCTGGTGACCATTTTGCCGTGCCGATCCACCCCGGCCGGCGTGCCTAAACCGGCCCCGCCCTTGTAGCCGCTCTTCTGATGGCAGATCAAACAGTCCACATCCATGCCGTAGGGCTTCAGCACCCCGCCGCCCGGATGGCACTGGGCGCAGAAGATGGCGTCCATCTGTTGCCAGTGCTTGTCCGGCTCGGCGGACCGGTCCAGGTTGGAGAGCGGATACCAGCGGGTGTACATGCCCGCGTCCGCGGCCTCGGCCGGGTCGAAGGCGATCTGGCCATTGGCCTTGATCCGCCCCTGGTGGACATGGTATGAGCGGCTAACCGCCTCGTACTGCTCCTGGTGACAGGCATAGCAGGCCTCCGGCCCCTTGTAGCCGCCCAGTTGATCGAAGACCCGGGCATGCATCCGCTCGATGCGCGCCTCCTCTGCCGTCTCGAAGACCACCGGCGGCTCAGGCGCCTCCCCCGCGGTGGGCGCCAACGGCTTTTTCGGGCCGCAGGTGGCCAAAAGCAAGATCCCCGCCAGCGTCGCCAGCCCCACTCCCGCAACATGCCACCGCCTATGCGACTTCGTATTCAACCCCTTATGAAAACCCTCATGCAACCCTTGCCTGCTTCGATTCGCCATGTCCCCTCCTTTATGAACGTGATTCGCGTTCAGTTTTCCCTTATCCATTCTTTATAGCACATGGCGGGATTCTTTCCAATATCCTAAAAAAAACCCTTGACAGGAGATTGCCGGAGGGTCTATATACGCCGCTCGTTGTTTAGGATGACTAAATATTATGGATTCTAAAATTTAGGGTGACCAATTTTTTTCAAGTTAAGAAAGTGAATTTTTAAGAATGAATCAAACCGACAAGGAAATCCTGGAACAGGCCCGCTATATCATGGAGGCCGGACGGCTGCTCCACGATCGGGTCTCGCTGATCTTCGTCGGCCACATGGCCGGCGGCCGGAAAAAGATCAAGCTGACTGAGCTGTCGCCCCCGCAGATCTTCGCCATCAAGGCCACGCGCAAGCGGGGCGAGACCACCATAACCGATCTGGCGCGGATGCTCCGGGTGTCGGCCCCATCGGCCTCGGCCATGGTGGAGCGGCTGGTGGAGCGGGGCATATTGACCCGGCGGCGCAGCGAAACAGACCGGCGCAAGGTGGTGGTGCGGATCTCGGAGGAGGCGGCAGAGGACATCCGCCAGATCGAAGAGAAGATCGTCGGCTCCTTTGCGGAGCTGACGCGGAAGCTGGGGCCGGAAACGACCCGGAAGTGGTGCGAGGTGCTTCGGCATGTCCAGACGGTTCTGGAAGAAGAGGAAAGGGAAGAAGGAGAGGGAAAGGGACAGGGAGAGCAAGAGGGAGAGCGAGAGGGGGAAAAAGATGAGCAAAACTGAAAATAGGCGGCGCGGCGCCCGGCTGATAACCCGGCTGGTCATCTGCGCCCTGATTCTGGCGGCCGGTGTCGCGGGGATGGCCGCCCTGTCCGCCATGAAAAAGCCTCCGGCGGAAGCCAGCCACGAGGAGCGGCCCATCCGGGTGGAGATCAAAAAGGCCCGGCTGGAAGACGTGCAGGTGGCCATCTCCGGCTTCGGGGAGGCCCGGCCGCTTGATGTGGTCACCCTTTCCCCGGAGGTATCGGGGCGGATCATCGAGACGCATCCCCGGCTGGATGCGGGGGAGATCATCGGAAAGGGCGAAACGATCCTCAAGATCGACCCCACCAGCTACGCGGCGGAGCGGGACGCGGCCCGGGCCCGGCTTTCCCAGGCGGAAAACGGCGTGATCCGCCTGGAAAAACAGTACGCGGCGGACCGGAACCGGCTGGCCACCCTGCGCCGGAACAGTGACCTGGCCCGCGCCGAATTCCGGCGCCTTTCCGATCTGTACGAAAAGGAGAGCGTGGGCACCCGCACCAACGTGGAGCGGGCCGAGCAGGCATACAACGCCGCGGCGGACCAGATGGATCAACTTGAGAGGGCCCTTGCCATCTACCCGGTGCAGATAAAGGAAAACGCGGCGGCCGCGGATTCGGCACGGGCGGCCCTGGCGGCGGCCGCGGCCAACCTGAGCCGCTGCCGGATCACCGCCCCCTTCACCGGCCGTGTCAAGTCGGCCTCCGCGGCGGTGGGCCAGTTCGCCGCCCCCGGCCAGGCCGTCGCGGTGCTGGCGGATGACAGCGTCCTGGAGATCCGGGTGCCCATAGACAGCCGGGACGCCCGGCGATGGCTGCGTTTTGAGGATTCTGGGGATAAGCATAAGACGGACGGAACCATGGATTCAGCCAGCACTGTGGATTCAGCCAGCACTGTGGATTCCGACAGCATTGTGGATTCCGACAGCGCCATGGTTTCAGCCAGCGCTGTGGATTCCCACGAAACCGCCTGGTTCGACCGACCGGCGCCGGTGCCCTGCGCCATCCGCTGGACCGAGGCGCCGGACGCTCCGCCATGGATGGGCGAGCTGGACCGGGTGGTGGCTTTCGACACCGGCACCCGCACCCTCGCCGTGGCCGTCCGGGTAACGGCGGCGGCGGCAAAATCAGGCGGCGGCCTGCCGCTGGTGGAAGGGATGTTCTGTTCCGTGACCATTCCCGGACGGACCCTGGAAAACGTGATCCGGCTGCCCCGGTGGGCGGTGAGCTTTGAAAACACGGCCTATCTGGCCCGGGACGGCCGACTGCGAACGGTCCCCGTTTCCGTGGCCCGGGTGGAGGAAGAGACGGCCTTCATCTCCGACGGCATCCCGCCCGGCGCGGATGTGATCGTCACCCGGCTGGCCGACCCGCTGGAAAACAGCCTGCTTGAGATCGTTTCGGAAACGGAGGACCCCTCATGAGAGCGCTCATCACCGCCTTCGCCCGGAACCGGGTGTTCGCCAACATCCTGCTGACCATCATCTTCCTGTCCGGCTTCATGGCGATCAAGTCGATGGTGCGGGAGACCTTTCCGGAGTTCTCCCTGGACATGATCTCCGTCATCGTGGCCTACCCCGGCGCCGACCCGGAGGAGGTGGAAGAGGGCGTCAGCCGCAAGATCGAAGATGCCATCGAGGAGGTGGAGGGCATCCGCCAGCACACCACCGTCTCCGGCGAGGGCGTGGCAACGGCCACCATAGAGGTGGCCGAAAACTACCCGCTGGACGAGGTACTCGACAAGGTTCGCACCCGCATCAACGCCATCTCCACCTTTCCGCCGGACGCGGAAAAGCCGGTGATCGACGAGATGACCCTGAAGGACTCGGTGATGCTCCTGTCCCTTTCCGGCGACATGTCTGACCGCCGGATGAAGGAATGGGCCGAGCGGGTCCGGGACGCCATCCGGCAGTTGCCCGATGTTTCCCAGGTGTCGGTCTTCGGGGCGCGGGAGTACGAGATCGGCATCGAGGTCTCGGAAGACCGGCTTCGGGAATACGGCCTCACCTTCGATCAGGTGGCCGACGCCGTGCGCCGGGGCAACCTGAACCTGGCCGGCGGCACCCTGCGCACCGAGGGCGAGGAGATCCGCGTGCGCACCCTGGGCCGCAAATACACCGGCCGCGAGCTGGCCGATATCGTGGTGCTGGCCGCCCCGGACGGCCGCATCGTCACCCTGGACCGGGTGGCCCGCATCGAGGACGGCTTCGCCGAGGACCCGGTGGAAGCCACCCTCAACGGCCGCCCCACCGTGCTGCTGAACGTGATGAAAACCAGCGGGGAGGACGCCCTTGCCATCTCCGAGGCCATGGCCGCGTTCGTGAAGGATCAGCGGGCCATCCTTCCCGACGGCGCCCGGATGCACGTCATCTACGATTCCACGGACATGCTCCGCTCCCGCATTGATCTTCTGGTGCGAAACGGCGCCATCGGCCTTTCCCTGGTGCTATTCCTGCTGTGGCTCTTTCTGGACTGGCGCCTGAGCTTCTGGGCCGGCATGGGCATTCCCATCTCCCTTCTGGGGGGGATGGTGATCCTCTGGATGATGGGCGAGACGCTTAACATGATCTCCCTGTTCGGGCTGATCATGGTGCTGGGCATCGTGGTGGACGACGCCATCGTGGTGGGCGAGGCGATCCATGTGCATCGAAAGTCCGGCAAGCCGCCCCTGCGGGCCGCGGTGGACGGCCTGTGCGAGGTGGGCATGCCGGTGATCGCGGCGGTGGCCACAACCATGGTGGCGTTTCTGCCACTGGCCTTTATCGGCGGGGTGATGGGCAAGTTCATCTCCATCCTGCCGGTGGTGGTGATCGCCTGCCTGGCCATCTCCCTGGTGGAGTGCCTGGTGCTGCTGCCGGCGCA
>JAABTE010000031.1 GCA_011390035.1 Desulfobacteraceae bacterium
AAGCGCCCCAGCGCCGATGGTACTGCATGGGCAGCTATGTGGGAGAGTAGGACGCCGCCGAGAATACTAATGAGCCCGGAGGGGTCGCGTTGGCGACCGCTCCGGGCTCTTTTTTTTTCAGCTTTCATTTCAGCTTTCATCCAAGCTTTGATCTGATTGGGTGATCTGGTCCTCTGATTTGATTGGTTGATTTGATTGGGTGATCTTTTTGGGCCGGGCGCTTTTTATCAGGCGCCCGGCTCTTTCATTTAGAGCGCTTTACGCTTCGAAATGGGTTACCACCGGGTCCCGGAGAATCGCCTCGATGGCCCGGTCAGCGCTGTCCGCAGCCTGGGGGAAGACATCCGAAAGGGATCGGATATGCCGAAGGTTGTCCGCCGTCCGCAACACCAGCATCGCCATATCCCCCTCTGCAAGATCGGCCACATTCAGAAGATCCGGCCAGGAAAGGGTCTCGGACGCCCACAGGTAAAGGGAAAGCGCCGGCCGCAGGTACAGCGGCTTGGGCCCAAAGCCCCTTTCAATCATAAGTTTGGAAAAATCCCCCAGCCCCTCCCGAACGGTTTCAAGGGCCTTTGACAGCTTCTTGACCACCAGTCGGCGCTCGATGCGGTCATCCACTTCCCGCTCGTTGACAAAAGCGGCGATAACCCCCGCCAGCAGGGCCGGCTCCTCAACCGGAAACAGGCCCTTGCGCAGGCCCTCGGCGATGAGGACGGGTTCGTCCACCCGAAGTTGAGACGCCCATACGCCGTCTTCGTTCAGGCTGCCATCGGGCCTGACATAAACCGTCTCCTTGAGAAAATCGAGATGCCGCACGAAATCCCGCCAAAGATGCTCGGGGTCTTTCGC
Source organism: Desulfobacteraceae bacterium (assembly GCA_011390035.1). GTDB lineage: Bacteria > Desulfobacterota > Desulfobacteria > Desulfobacterales > JAABSP01 > JAABTE01. The sequence goes on from JAABTE010000031.1 coordinate 853, forward strand.
CTTTTTCTTCTTGCCCTTCTTGCCGGCGCCTCCTTCCACCAGCAGGTGGGTGGCAAAGGAGCGATCCAGAAGGTTCTTTATCTGTTCCGGCCCATGGGACAGCAGCAGGTTCAGGGTCATGGAAAAATTGATCTTGATCTGGCTGAACACATTTGCGGGCGGCGAGTTGAACAGCCGGCCGATCAGCTCCATGTCCATGAACTTTCCCGGAATGGCGGCGGCAAAGCCGATGTTGTCCATCCCCCGGCGGCCGGCGCGGCCTGTCATCTGGTGCAGCTCGGTGGGGTTCAGGGGGAGAAATTCCACGCCGTTGAACCGGTCGGAATTGAGAAAGGCCACCGTCCGGGCCGGAAAGTTGACGCCAGCGGCCACCGTGGATGTGGCAAAGACAGTGTCCAGCAGGCCCTCGGTCATCAGCTTTTCCACGAACAGTTTCCATGCCGGCAGTTGCCCGCTGTGGTGGGCGCCAACGCCGAGGTGCTGAAGGTGCCAGAGCTGGCGATGATCCGAGAAATGAGGGCTCTGCTCCAGAAACTCGGCGATCCGGGCCCGCAGGCGCTCTGCCCGTTCCGGGCTGGCGATGGTCCGGTCAATGCACAGATCCAGGGAGTTATCGCAGTCGGCACGGGATTTGAGAAAGATGATGGCCGGCAGCAAATTATAATTGTCCAGCACCTCGAGTACCTCGCCCATGGGCGGCAGCCTGCGGGGCGGGGCCAGCACCGGCGGATTTTTCAGGTTCACGTATTCCCGCACGTTTTTTTGCAGCCGGCCCCTTCGCGCCTCGCCCCCGGCGAAAAGCGGGTAGAGGGTGCCGGTGGGATGGAAGAAGAGCGGATACAGCGGCACCGGCCGCTCGGTCTCTTCCACCACGATGCAGGGGCGGCCGCGGCTGGCGGAAAGCCAGGCGGCGATTTGAGGCGCGTTGCCGATGGTGGCCGACAGCAGCAGCAAAGGGATGCGGTTGGGAAGGTAGATCATGATCTCCTCCCAGACCACGCCCCGGTCCGCGTCTCCCAGAAAGTGGGCCTCGTCCAGGATCACCAGGTCCGCGCCCAGATCCTGCCCGTGGTGCATGGCGTCGTATAGCTGGTTGCGCAGGATCTCTGTGGTGCCCACGATAACGGAGGCCTCGGCGTTTTCCTTCCGGTCGCCCGTGAGGATGCCCACGTTCTGCTCGCCGAAAAGGCCGCAAAAATCCAGGTACTTGGCGTTGCTCAGGGCCTTCAACGGCGAGGCGTACCAGGAATGGCCCCCCGATTCGAGGGTTTTTTTGATGGCCTGTTCAGCGATCCAGGTCTTGCCGGACCCGGTTGGGGCCGTTACCAGGCAGTCGCCCTGGGAGATGGCGGCCACCGCCTCCAACTGAAACGGGTCTGGAGAAAAGGGCGCGCGCTCCGGCACGCCGATCTCGGCAAAGACCTTCTTCAACTGGTTGTCGGCGCCGGGCTTGATTTCCGGCACGCGGCCGAAACCGCCGCCGCCGGGCCTGGGGCCGCCCCGCCCACGCCGCCCGCTGTTTGCCTGCCCGCCATTGGGTTTTAGGGCGCTTTTATCCGCGCCGCTTCCGCCTCCGCGAGGCCGCCTGGTTGGGCGCCGGCGGCGAGGGGCGGGTGTCGCTGTGTCTGAGTTTTTCGGTTTATCTTCCATGGGCGCGCTTCTCAAAGCTTTTCGATTATTTCGCGGACTCTGTCCACGGACTCGGACCGCACATCGAAGGGAGACAGTCCCTTCAAATCGGCCTCGATCATGGCCGGATCATATGGCAGGAATCCCAGCATCCGGAACCCCTCCATGTGCTGTTTGATGAAATTTTCGTCCGTTTCATTGCGGACCTTGTTGCCCAGAATCGAGATGTTGGACAGCCCGATCTCGCCGGCCAGCTTTCGGATGTGGCCGGCCGTGTCGATTGAGCGGCGGCCCGGCTCCACCACCACGATCAGGTGATCCACCGATCTGGCCGTGGCCCGGCCCAGGTGCTCGATGCCGGCCTCCATGTCCATCACCACATATTCATCCCGGGCCAGCACGATGTGCGTCACCAGCACCTTGAGCAGGGTGCTTTCCGGGCAGATGCACCCGGAGCCGCCCTTTTTCACGCCGCCCAGGCGCATCATCTTGATATTGTTTTTCCGCGCCGATAGGGAATCGGGTAGGTCGTCCACCCTGGGGTTGAGCTTGAAAAACCCGCCGATGCTGCCTGGCCTGGCCTCGGTGCGTTCATAGATCAGATCCTTCATTTCCGCTATGGGCACGATATCATCGGCGTTGGGGATGCCCAGGCCGGCGGCCAGGTTGGCGTCCGGGTCCGCGTCTATGGCCAGAACATGCTTTCCCATCGCGTCCAGGGTTCGGATCATAAGGGCGGAGAAGGTCGTCTTGCCCACACCGCCCTTTCCACTCACGGCTATTTTCATCGATTCTTCCTTTTCTGTTGCGCGCCTTCTGCCGCGCGCCGGCCCCTTCAAACCCGGAGCCCATGAGTAATAACAAGGCGTGAAATCCTTAATAATAACAATCTAACACGCACGAAACGGATTGGCAAGGCGGGCCGGCGAAATCTTAAACTTTAAATATGGAGAATTTGGTGGTATAGTCCTTCTGGATAGTGCGTTCAAGGGGGCGGCGACGCGGCCTCGGGAACGAATGCGCGGGCGCTTCGGGCGGCGGGATGGCAATGAAAAAACAGAAAGGCCGGAGGAAAGGTGAAGGCGGTGGCCATCGACTGGATACGATCCAAGACCGGGTTCCGACTGTTGCTGACGGTATCGGCGCTGTTGCTGCTCTCCATCTGCTACATGCTTTACATCAGCCAGTGGCTGTCGGGAGAATTCGAGGCCTTGTGCGGCGGAGGCGGCGCCGGGATCAGCCTTGAGCAGACGGTGGAGAGGATAACCATCCGCTTTGTTTCCACCACCTTTCTTTTCCTTGCCGGGGGCGTGATCGTGGTGACCGTATTCTCGTTGAGCGGCGGCCGCGCCGATGCGGACGCCGCCGATACGCTGGCCCTGCAAGACGATGATGATGAGGATGACGAAGACCCAATCATCGAAATGGAAGAGGATCTGATGCTGCCTGCGGAGATGGACGATAGCGAGGGCGGCGAGGAGGGGGGGGCCGTTCCGGGGGCGGAAACGATGGCCTCAGCTCCATCCAACCTGGCCCATTCCTACACCCGGATGCTGGATGTGATGCAGCGTATCAATGAGATGGAAAAGGAACACAGCATCGAGCTGGCGGACAAAAACACCCAGCTCCAGCAGGAGATCGCCGAGCGGAAGCGGGCCGAGGCCGAGATCCGGCATCTTTCCAACCGGCTCATCTCCGGCATCGAGGAGGCCAGAAAGCACCTGGCCCAGGACCTTCACGACGAATTCGGCCAGACCCTCACCGCCCTGCACATCGAGGCCGAGACCCTGATGAGCGCCATGCCGGCGGATCTGGTGGCCCAAAGACAGCGCATCGACGGGCTGGTAGCGCTCATCGAGCAGTTGGGCGACAAGATCCGCAGCATCTCGTCGGACCTGCGGCCGGATCTTCTGGATGACCTGGGCCTTGTGCCCACGCTGAGGTGGAACATCGAGGAATACGCCCGGAACCGGCCGGAGCTTCAGATAGATTTTCAGGCCGTGGGCGCGCGCAAGCGATTTCCGTCGGATATCGAGCTGGTGCTGTACCGGCTTTTTCAGGAGAGCCTGAATAACGTCATCAAACACTCCAGGGCCACGCGCTTCAGCGTGACCCTCACCTACAGCCATCCCAAGATCATCTTCATTTTAAAGGACAACGGCATCGGATTCGATCAGAATACGGACACCGACGGCATCGGGCTGCTTGGGATGCGGGAGCGGGTGGTATCGGTGGCCGGCACCATCGCCATCATTTCCGGCAAGGGCAGGGGCACCACCATCCGGGTGGAGCTGCCCGTGTCGCGAGAGGGTTTATCCAGGGAGAACTGACCATGTCAACCATAAAAATCAGGGTATTGATCGCCGATGACCACGCGGTGGTCCGGGAAGGATTCCGCAAGCTGCTCGAGGAGCAGGACGACATGGATGTGGTGGGCGAGGCCGGCGACGGTCTCCAGGCCGTGCGGAAGGCCCGCAACCTGACGCCGGACGTGGCCCTGATGGACATTGCCATGCCCGAGCTGTCCGGCCTCGAGGCGGTGGGGCTCATCAAGGAGGCGGTGCCGAACACCCAGGTGGTGCTTCTGTCCATGCACAACAAGGACGCCTATGTGCATCAGGCCCTGGCCGCCGGAGCGCTGGGATATGTGCTGAAGGCCTCGCCCACATCGGAGGTGCTGGACGCCATCCGCACGGTCCATGGCGGGGAGTATTACCTGAGTTCCAAGATCAACTCGAAGCTGATCACGACCTTTCTGAAAAGCCGCACCGAAAACCCGCCGGTGAGCGGCTACGATCTGCTCTCCGATCGCGAGCAGCAGGTCTTCCGCCTGCTGGTGGAGGGCCGGTCCACCACCGAGATCGCCGACATCCTGTGCATCAGCTCCAAGACCGTGGAAAAGCACCGCGCCAACACCATGAAAAAGCTGGATATTCACAACATGGTGGCCATGGTCAAATACGCCATCAAGATCGGCATCATCGGCCCGGAGCTTTGGGAGGATTGAACGAGATAAAGGGGGCGCGTCATGGCTGAATTCAGAATCTCCGATCCGATTCTGCGGCGGATGGTTTACGCGGTGGGGGCCATGGGCGTGGTGGCCTTCGCCTTTTACACCATTGGGCTGCTGCGAAACAGCCTTCAGGTGATCATCAACATCCTCACGCCATTTCTGGCGGCCTTTCTGGTGGCCTACATTCTGGCGCCGGTGGTCATCGCCCTTCAGCGGCGATTGCGGCTGGGCCGGATCATGGGCACCCTTGTGTTGTACATGATGATGCTGATGGCCCTGTTCCTCCTGCTGGCGGTGATCATTCCCAAGGTGGTTTCGGAATTGATCGCCATCTTCGAGGTGATCCGAGCGGCCCTTCCCGTGCTGCTGGACAAGCTGGCCCAGAATCCTTATGTGAGCTTCGACGCCGAGCTGATCGAGACCATCCGCCAGTGGATTCAGAACATCCAGATCGATTACGAAAAGATCGTGTCCTACATGCTGCCGGGCCTCAAGCGCCTGGCTTCCGGCGGGTTCGAGGTCATGGGGGTGGCCACACGGGGGATCTTTACGGGCCTCGGGTCGGTTATCGGCTTCTTTTCCTTTCTGGCCTTTGTGGGCATCATCAATTTCTACCTGATCGTGGACTGGGAGAAGATCCGCCCCCTGCTGACCCGGATGGTGCCGCCGGAACACAGAGGCCGGGTGCTGGACGTTGCGGAAAAGATCGACCGGGCCGTGGGTGGATTTCTCCGGGGCCAGCTCACAGTGTCCCTCATTGTGGGGTCGTTGTTCGCCGTTGGCCTATTTTTCATGGGGTTTTCCGGGTTTCCGGCCCTGCGCAACTACAGTTTTCTCATCGGATCGGCCGCGGCCATCGGCGGCTTCATTCCCTACCTGGGGGCCCTGGTGGGGGTCACGCCGGCCATTCTCATCGTGCTGCTCACCGGCGGAGTGGCCTGGACAGTGAAGATGTTTTCCCTGATGGCGGTGCTGGCCATCTTCGCCGGCATTCAGGCGGTGGAAGGGTTCATTCTTCAGCCCAGAATCGTGGGCAAGGGGGCGGGGCTGCACCCTCTGGTGGTGATGCTGGCCCTCATCGCCGGCGCCCAGTTCGGCATTGGCGGCATGATCATCGCCGTTCCCATGGCAAGCATCCTTCGGGTGGTGTTCGTGGAGTTTTACTGGCGGCGGGTGATGGAGCGGGAGGGCGGGCTTCCGGCCGGCCGGCGGCCGGTCTTGAATTCCTAGAGCGGTTATCTTGGCGAAAACTTGTCACTCAAGGAGTCGGAATGAAGCAGGTCAAGGATATCATGACAACGGAACTGATCACGGTCCATCCGGAAACGGAGCTGACCCAGGCGGCGCAACTGCTGCTGGAAAAACACATCAACGGCATGCCCGTTGTGGACGCGGGGGGGCGGCTGGTGGGCATTTTCTGCCAGAGCGACCTGATCGTTCAGCAGAAAAAGCTTTCCATCCCCTCGTTCTTCACCTTTCTGGACGGCTTTATTCCGCTGACCTCCATGAAGCAGATGGAGCGCGAGATTGAAAAGGTGTCGGCCACCACCGTGGGGCAGGTGATGACGCCGGACCCGGTGACGGTGCGCTCCGACGCCCCCATTGAGGACGTGGCCTCCCTGATGCTGGAAAAGCGCTATCACACCATCCCGGTGGTGGACGACGGCAGGCTGACGGGCATCATCGGCAAGGAGGACATGCTGCGCGTCATCGTGTCGAAATAGCCGGCGGAATGATGGCGGGGGCGCGGCGCGGCAGCGGATTGCGCCCGCCCGCTTAGGATACAATCAGCGGATATAGCCCGCCCGCTCCAGATACAAAAGGATCTCCTGGGCCGATTCGTCCGGCGTCAGCTCGGTGGTGTCGATGCGTGCTTCCGCCTGCTCCGGCGGCTCGTATGGGTCGTTGATGCCGGTGAACCCCTGAATGAGGCCGGCCCGGGCCTTGGCGTACAGGCCCTTTCTATCCCGGCCCTCGCACACATCAAGGGGCGTTGCCACATGCACCTCCACGAATCCGCCGTGAATTTCGATGGCCTCCCGGATGGCCTTCCGGGTTTCCGCGTAGGGGGCGATGGGTGCGCAGATGGCGATGCCCCGGTTCTTGGTGATCTCGCTGGCCACAAAGCCGATCCGCCGCACGTTGATGTCCCGGTGGGCCTTTGAAAAACCCAGCTCGCTGGAAAGATTCAAGCGCACGATGTCCCCGTCCAGCAGGGTGACGGGCCGGCCCCCCATCTCCAGGAACCGGGCGTAGAGGATTCGGGCGATGGTGGACTTGCCGGCGCCGGAAAGGCCGGTGCAGAAGACCGTGAAGCCCTGGCGGTGGCGGGGCGGGTATGCCTTGCGCAGCGCCTCGATCACCCTGGGAAAGGTGTACCACTCCGGCACCCGCCGGCCGGAGCGGAGCCGGGCGTGGAACTCATCGTTGGACATCTCAAGACACGTATCCCCCGGCTCCATCTCGTTTTCCGCGAGGTAATCGTCGGCCTCTTTCACATATTGCAGCCGGTCAAAGGGCACGATGCCCATGTCCAGCTCCGGCCCGTGGCGCAGCAGCAGTTCCCGGGCCGCCTCCGGCGGATAAAAGCTGTGGCCGTCCTCCGCGGGGCTGGCATGATGCGGGCCCACGATAAAATGGGTGCAGCCGTAATTTTTCCGCATGATGGCATGCAGCAGGGCCTCCCTCGGGCCGGCCATGCGCATGGGGAAGGGCAGCAGGCTGAGCATCATCATGTTGGGCGGGTATTTATGGGTGATTTCCATATAGCAGCGAATCCGGGTATAGGCGTCTATATCCCCCGTTTTCACCCGCTGCACCACCGGATGGAGCAGCAGGTTGGCCCGGGCCTGGGCCATGGCCCGCAGGGTCACCTCCAACTGGGGCCGATGGATGGGGTTTCGGGTATGAAAAGCCACCACCCGCCGCCAGCCCAGCTTCCTGTAGAGGGCCCGCATCTCCGCCGGCGGGTGCCGCAGCCGGCGGAAGGCGAAATGAAGCGGATACTGAATGCCCTCAACCGTTCCGCCCACATACCCGGCGCCGGTTTGCCGGATCAGCCGCTCCACCCCCGGGTGGCGCGGGTCGGCCGTTCCGAACACCGCCTCCGCCTCCGCCGTCTTGTCCGGCGTCCACAGATCCGTTATCGTCAGCGCCGCCACCATGAACCCTTCCGTGTCCCGCAGCGCCACCACCTGGCCGGGGGACAGCCGCTCCATATCCGAAAGGTGGATGTCCAGGCAGATGGGCAGGGGCCACAGATGGCCTTCGGGCGTCCGCAGGGTTTCAAGCGCGCTTTGATAGGCGGTTCGGCTCATGAAGCCGGTCAGGGGCGAATAGGTTCCGTTTAGCAGCAGCTCCAGGTCCGACAACTGGCGGCTGCTCAGGGTGATGCTGGTCATTTCCCGGGACTGGTCCTGCAATTGGGCCACCCGTTCCGGGCTTGCCAGCAGGTTTACGAGGACGCCGCCATGGGGGGCGCCGCGATGATGATCGAAGGCGTTGGTCTGGTTCATTTTTTTTGGAAGTCTTTTTTTGTATGATGGATTGGCGACAGGCGCCGTGGTTTTCAGGGGCGGCCGCGCCGCATCTGGATGATCAGCTCGTTTTCGCCGATCACGCCCAGCTCCTGGCGGGCCACGCTTTCGATATAGGCCGGGTCGTTTTTCAATCGATCGATGGATCGATAAAGGGCCAGGTTTTCGTCCACCACCCGGCGGTTTTTCATGACGAGCTGATCCCGCCCCTTTTTGAGCATGTTCAGGTCGGCAAGGCCCTTGTCGCCGAACAGGATCAGCATCATCAGGGAAAACAGCACCAGGGCGGCGGCCACAAGGGCAAGCTGTGAACGGGTCATCATCGGCCCGCCGTCCGCTTCCTGATCAGTTCAATCACCGTGATCAACTCTCCGCATCGCATTGCATACGCCAGCCCCCCGTAAACGAGGACGCCGGCGAGGATACCCGCTCCGGGACGTATTAAAACCCCGCCGCTCATGGCTCCGCCCGGTATCGCCACCTGGGTGAGATACCAGACAACCGCGCCCATTATGACAGAACAGCATCCCGATTTGCAAGCGGATTTGACAATATCGCCCCATCCGGAACCCCCCATCCGGTCCCGGAGCCGGAACATCAGCAGGCCCAGGTTGACCATGGAGGCGATGGACGTGGCCAGGGCCAGGCCGCCATGGGCCATGGGCCCCATCAGCAGCATGGACAGCAGGATATTGAAGATGATGGCGATGGTGGCCATGATCACAGGGGTCCGGGTGTCTGAAAGGGCGTAAAACGTGGACACCACGATGCGCACAGCGGAAAAGCCCCACAGCCCCGCGCTGTACCAGAGCAGCGCGTCTGCTGTGGCCGCCACCGCGGCGGCGTCGAAGGCGCCCCGCTGAAACAGCAGCGCCACGATGGGCTCCCGCAGGGCGATCAGGCCCGCCATGGCCGGCAGGGTTATGAAGGTCAAAAGGCTCATGGATTGAACGAAGGTCCGGCGCAGGGCCGCCATATCCCGCGCGGCGGCCTGCCGGGAGAGGGTGGGCAGGGCGGCCGTGGCCATGGCGATGGCGAAGATGCCCAGGGGAAATTCCACCAGTCTGTCCGCGTAATACAGGTAGGAGATGCTCCCGTCCGGCAGCAGCGACGCCAGCAGGGTGCCGGCCAGGATATTGATCTGATGCACCGCCGCGCCGAAGACCGCAGGCCCCATCAAAACGGCCACCCGGGTCAGCCCCGGATGCCACAGCGGGGCCGGCTCCCAGAACCGCAGACCCTGAAAGACCAGAAAGGGCGCCTGCAGCGCCAGTTGCAGCAGCCCGCCGATGAGTACCCCCACCGCCAGCCCCGCCACCGGATCGGCCATGAAGGGCGAGATGGCGAACACCGACCCGATCATGGCCAGGTTGAGCAGCACCGGCGCCGCGGCCGGGGCCGCGAAATGGCCCAGCACGTTCAGGATGCCCATGCACAGCGCCACCAGGCAGATGAAAAAGATGTATGGAAAGGTGATCCGGGTGAGGGTGATGGTCAGGGCCATCTTGTCCGGCACCTGGTCGAATCCCGGCGCGATCAGCGGCACGAGCCACGGCGCGGCCAGGATGCCCACCGCCGTTATCCCCGCCATGATCAGCGCCAGCATCCGCAGGGCGCTTCGGGCCATGGCGAAGGCCTCCTCCCGCCCCCGGTTTTCCATGTAGTCTGCAAATACCGGCACGAAGGCGATGCTCAGGGACCCTTCGGCAAACAGCCGCCGCAGCAGGTTGGGAATGCGAAAGGCCACGAAAAAGGCGTCGGCCCCAATGCCTGCGCCGAAAAACCCGGCGATCACCATGTCTCTGACAAACCCGACAACCCGGCTGGCCAGAGTGGCGATCCCCACCACCCCGGCGGCACGGGCCACCTTTCCGATTTCGCTCATCCGTCCTGTTCCGTTCTCGATTTCGTCTTCAGCAGCGGGAATATGTTGTTTGGATCAGGATGGGCGGGATGCCATCCGCTATATATTCCCCGTGAGCTTGAGCATGTTCCGGTTGATGGCCAGCCGATATTGCTCGGACAGCAGTTCATGATGGCCCCTTTCAAAGGGCGCATAGACCAGCAGGGCGCTTTTGGGCCGGATATCCATGTGCGCCAGCCGGGTGGAAAGCTTTTTCTTCGGCCGAATGAAGGCGGCCAGCAACATTTTCAGGCTCTCCACCGCCTCTGTCACCGGCAGGGTGACGGGATGAAGGGTTCCCTTTGGCAGCGAGGGCGCCGGTTTTTCGGCGGGCTGGGCCACCGTGAGCCCCTGGGCGATGCGCAGGAATGCCTGCGGCGAGACCTTGAAGGCGGGTACCCAGAAATGGAAGGGCGCCTCCTCCCATTCCGGCCGGGCCACCACGGGAAGGTTTGCCACCCGGACCAGGTCGGCCCGGCTGTCCAGGATCAGGCCGGAGACATCGGCCCGGATGCGCCAGAAGGGCAGGTAGTCCCGGTTCGGCTGGCTGTCAGGGATGTGGCCGAAGGGCAGCCGGTCCAGCCGGCGGCTTCCCGCGTGCCAGACGGAATCGCAGTTGAAGCAGGCCAGGGCCAGGGTGTCCTCCTCGCCGGACAGGTCCCATCCGCAGCCGGGGCACAGGGCCGGCACGAAGCGCAGGTTGCGGCCCGGCGGATCGCCCGCCCGCTCGGCGATGTCCGGCGGAATGCCCTCCGCGTCCGCCCCGCCTGGGCAGACCGGCTGGTTCAGCACGGCGTCCATCACGCATCCATCCACGTAAACCGGCGCATAGATCAGGCTGAGGCATTCGCCGATGAAGCTCTGGTGAACCGGGTGCCGGCTGGCCGGCGCGTAGCGCTGCTCGAACTGGTCCATGGCCTCCTTCATGGGCCGGGTGGGCCGCAGGAACCGCCCCCCCGTTTCCGGCGTCAGAAACCGCAGCTTCAGCGCCTGGCTGCGCAGCCCGAGGGATTCCGGGAGCCCCGGCTCGGACACCGCCAGCAGGCTCACATCCACCACCCGATGGCCGATGTCGTTTTCCACGCAGTGAAACGCCATGCCCTTGAAGCGCCAGTACGGCACATAAATCAGCGGCGTCTCCGGCGGCGCCGCATCCGGCAGCACATATCGAAAGAACCCCTTTTCCAGCAAAAAGGATTTTACCCGGCAAAAACCGCACTGGAACAGCCGGGTCGTCTCCGTCAGCTCCGCCGGCGCGCCGCACTGGGGGCACTGATGGGCGATTTTAAAGTCGGTCACGACACCAGTTTTTCACCACACTGATTGCAAAAGGATGCGTCCGGCAGATTCTCAGCGCCGCAGGCCCCGCATGCCAGGGGGGCCGGCTTTTCCTCGGCGGGCCGTCCGCACCTGGGGCAGAATCTGGTGTTCGGCGTCAGGTTCTTGCCGCACCCGCCGCACCGGTTGAACACCACCTGCTGATGACCGCACTGGGGGCAGAATTTGGCGTCCGCCGGAATCGGGTTCCGGCACTCCTGGCACTGAACGGCCGCCGGCGCCTGCCCTGCCTGCCCTCCGCCGCCGCCCTGCCCGACGGGACCGCCGCCCTGCCCGGCCGAGCCGCCCCCCTGCCCGGCGGAACCCCCCTGGCCGGCGGGACCCCCCTGGCCGGCGAAATACTGGGCGAACATGGCCGGCATCATCACCCCCAGCCCGGCCCCCATGGCCGACTCGCCGTTGGAATCGGCGGCCTTTTCCATGGCCATGGCCGCCTTCATCTGCATCAGCTTGTTCATGTCGTCGAACACGCCCATGCGGCTCCGGTCGTCGATGGCCGCCTGCACCTCCGGCGGCGGGGTGATGGCGTTGATGTAAAGCTGGGTCAGATTGAGCCCGAACTGGCTGAAATCCTCCTTCAGCCGCCCCACCAGCCCCACGGACAACTCATCGTACTGGGCCGGCAGGCTCAAAATCGAGTCGATCATCTCGCCCATGTAATCGTTGAAGCGCGACACGATCACCCGGTTCAGGTATTCCTCCACCGCCTCGGTGGTGAAAATCCCCTGGGTGCCCACCAGGTTGTTGATGAACAGCACCGGCTGAAACACCCGGATGTTGAAGATGCCGAAGGCCCGCAGCCGGATCAGCCCCAGCTCCGAGTCCTTGAAGGCCACCGGGTCCCGCGTGCCCCATTTGAGGTTGGTGAAGGTCTTCAGGTTGACGAAATAGACCTCCGCCCGCAGCGGGCTGTCAAAGCCCCATGGCATGCTGGCCAGCTTGGTCAACACCGGGATGTTGGCGGTCTTCAGGGTATGGGAGCCGGGCCCGAACGCCCCCACCGCCTTGCCCCGGTAAAAGAATATGCCCGCCTGGCTCTCCCGCACGATGAGCTGGGCGCCGTACTTGATGTCCGCCGATCCCGTTTCCGGAATCCGATGCACCAGCTCCTTGCCGCTTTCGTCGAACCACTCAATGATTTCAAGAAAAATTGACATTGTTGCCTCCGCGCCCATGACAAGTCAAGCATGACAAGTCAAGCATGACTTGTCAAGCATGACAAGTCAAGCATGACAAGCCAAGCATGACAAGCTAACCATGACAAGTCATGGCCGCCTATTTCCGATAGTACGCCATCGCCTCCGGGATATATGACTGGATGTTCTCGATCCGCGTGGCCGGCGCCGGATGGGTGCTGAGAAACTCCGGCGGCGCCCCGCCGCCCTTTTCCGCCATGCGGCTCCAGAAGGGCACGGCCGCGTTGGGATCGTACCCGGCCATGGCCATGAACACCAGCCCCAGCCGGTCCGCCTCCTTCTCGTGCAGCCGGCTGTAGGGCAGCATCACGCCAAGCTGCACCCCCAGCCCAACCGCCTGCATCCACATGTTCTGGGTCTGCTCCGGGTATTTCTGAAGGGCCATGGTAAGGGCCATGCCCCCCATCTGGGCCATCAGCATCTGGCTCATCCGCTCGTTGCCGTGCGCGGCGATGGCGTGGGCGATTTCATGGCCCAT
>JAABTE010000303.1 GCA_011390035.1 Desulfobacteraceae bacterium
GGCTGATGTCAGCCAGGGATCTGGGGGGGCGGAGATGCCGCCCCGGAAGGAGATAGAGCGGCTTTACCGGCTTGCCCGGGGCGGCGACATCATGGCCATCCGGGCCGGTCTGGACCGGATGGCCGGCCAGAGCGGCCGTCACGGGAAGTTCGTGGCCCAGATGCGGGAGCTGGCCGCGGGATTTCAGATCAAAAAAATCCGGGAACGGCTCGCCGAGATCCTGGATGCGAGCTGCCCATGACATTCGCCGAGTTTCCGGACGCCCGCATCCTGGTGGTGGATGACAACCCCGACAACATCCGCCTGCTCTTCGATCTTTTTTCCGGCGCGGGGCTTCGGGTCCTCGTGGCCCAGAACGGCGCCGACGCCCTGGAGCTGGCCCGGGAAAACCCGCCGGATATCATTTTGCTGGACGTCATGATGCCGGACATGGACGGTTACGAGACCTGCCGCCGCCTGAAGGCGCATCCGGCCTGCCGGCCGGTGCCGGTGATCTTTCTAACCTCCCTGTCCGACAGCGAATACAAGCTGCGGGGATTTGCCGCGGGCGGGGTCGATTACATCACCAAGCCCTTCCGGCGCGAGGAGGTGATGGCCCGGGTGGCCATCCATCTGCGGCTCTTCCGGCTCCAGGAGGATCTGGCGGAGAAGAACCGGCTGCTGGAAAAGGAGATCGCCGAGCGCCGGCGGGCCGAGCTGGCGGCGGCGGCGGCCAACCGGGCCAAGAACGAGTTTCTGGCCAACATGAGCCACGAGCTGCGCACCCCCTTGAACGGCATTCTGGGCTACGCCCAGATCCTGCGGCTGGACGACGGAGCGGAGGAGGGCCGGCGCAAGGGGCTGGACATCATCGAAAGGTGCGCCCACCACCTGCTGGACCTGATCAACGAGATCCTGGACCTTGCCCGCATCGAGGCCCGGCGGCTGGAGCTGATGCCCGCAGACTTCCACCTTCCCCGGTTTCTGGAGGGGGTGGCCGCCATGGTTCAGGTGCAGGCCGAGGCCAAGGGGCTCGATTTCAGGTATGATCCGGACCCGGACCTGGACTTGACCGCCCGGGCGGACGAAAAGCGGCTGGGGCAGGTGCTGCTTAACCTTTTGAGCAACGCTGTCAAATACACCCCGGCCGGCTCGATCCGGTTCAGCGTCCGACGATGCCCGGTTCCGCCGGACGGCCGGCGCCGATACCGCTTCGAGGTTTCCGACACCGGCGCGGGCATTCCGCCGGACCGGCGGGCGGACATCTTTTCCGCCTTCACCCAGATCGGCGAGCACCATCAGTGCGCCGATGGCGCGGGCCTGGGCCTGGCCATCAGCCGTCGCCTGGTGGAGCTGATGGGCGGTGTTCTGAGCGTGGAAAGCCAAATGGGGGAGGGCAGCGTCTTCTGGTTTGAAATCGATCTGCCGCCGGCCGAGGCGGGGGCGGCCCGGCCGGCGCCGGATCGGGGGGCGCCCATGGGCCACGAGCGCCTGGACGGACAGGGCGACGCCCCCTTTCGAGCCCTGGTGGTGGACGATTATCCGGACAACCGGCTGGTGCTGGTGAACATCCTGAACCGGCTCGGCTTTTCGGTGGTGGAGGCGGTCAACGGCCTGGATGGGGTGCGGATGGCCGAGGCCCATTTGCCGGATCTGATCCTGATGGATCTTGTGATGCCCCGCATGGATGGGTTCACCGCCACCCGCCGCATCCACGAGAACCCGGTTCTTTCCAATGTGCCGGTGATCGCCATTTCCGCAAGCACCCTTGTGTCGCCGGAGCGCATATTGATCGACAGCGGCTGCTGTGACTACATCCGAAAGCCGGTGAGCTTTCCGGAACTGTTCGCAAAGATCCAGCGCCACCTGCCCATCCGCTGGCTGTATGCCGACGCGGCATCCCCGGCCGGGGGCGAATGCGGCCCCCTGTCCTCCCGCCCCGCCGTCCCGCCGCCGGCGATCACGGCGGCGCCGGACGCATCGACCCTGGCGGGCCTGCGGCAACTGGCCCTGGACGGGGATTTCAACGGCCTTTCCGCGGCGTTGAGCGCCCTGGCGACCCAGGCCGATTTCGCTCCCTTCGCAGAGCGCCTCTGCCGGGTGGCAGAGGGCTTCGACGAGGATCGGATACTCCGGTTTCTGGAGCAACACGCCAACATCCCGTCAACACAAGGAGAGACATCATGAGCCTTGCGCCGGGCGCCAATCCGGTCATTCTCGTGGTGGATGACAACCCGAACAATCTCAATGTTCTGTCGGACTGCCTCGCCCGGGCCGGCTTCGCCACGCTGCTGAAGCGCAGCGGCGAGAAGGCCATCGAGCTGATCCACCGCCGGCTGCCGGACCTGATTCTGCTGGACATCATCATGCCCGGCATCGACGGCTTCGAGACCTTGAAGCGCTTAAAGGCTCGGGAGGACACCCGTGCCATTCCGGTGATCTTCATGACGGCCCTCACCGACACGGTGGACAAGGTCAAAGGCCTGGAACTCGGGGCCGTGGATTACATCACCAAGCCCTTCCATCACGACGAGGTGCTGGCCCGGGTGCGGACCCACCTGACACTAAAGCGCCTGCAGGCAGACCTGGTTCGCCAGAACCAGCGGCTCTCCGAGGCCCTGGACCGGGAGCGCCGGTTGATGGAAAACCTCCGGCTGAACCTGAGCATCTCCCTGCCCCACGAGCTGCGCACCCCCCTGAACGCCATCCTCGGCTTTTCCGGCTTCGCCGCAGACGAGCGCAACGGCGCCCGGCCCGAGGAGATCCGCCGCTACGCCGGCATGATCCACCAAAGCGCCCTGCGGCTGCACCGGCTGGTGGAAAACTCCCTGCTCTACGCCAACCTGCGGCTGCTGCGCTTTGCCTCCGACCAGAGCCGGCGGGGGCGGAAGGACAACTTCGTGGAGGTGGCCGACCTGGCGCCGGCGGTGGCGGAACAGCGCGCCGACGCGGCGGGCCGCCGGGAGGATCTGACCCTGGACCTGACGCCGGCCTATATCGCCGCCGCCCCCCGGAACATCGAAAAGATCCTCGGCGAGGTGCTGGACAACGCCTTTAAATTTTCCGAGCCGGGAACCCCCGTTTCGGTCAGGGGCACGTTGAACGGCAATCTGTACATGCTCGGCGTGACGGATCACGGCCGGGGGATGACCGCCGCCCAGATCGACGAGATCGGCGCCTATGTCCAGTTCGACCGCCGGCGCCACGAGCAGCAGGGCACCGGCATGGGCCTGATCATCGCCCAACTGCTCACCAGGCTGGAGGATGGTGTCTTTTCCATCGACTCGGACCCGGAGCGAGGCACGGCCATCACCATCGTGCTGCCCTGCCGGGTGGCCTCCCCG
>JAABTE010000304.1 GCA_011390035.1 Desulfobacteraceae bacterium
ACATCGATCTTTCCACCGTCCTTTCTCAGAAACCGGGCCTCGACCACCGCCGGCTCTCCGCCCATGATCCTGTGAAAGTATCGCGCATAGGGGGTTTGGTCCTCAGGGGCGTGAAGATCCGGGATGGACAGGGTCACCAGCTCGTGGATGGTGTAACCGGTGATTTCCGCGGCGGCCTGGTTGACGTCCACAAGCCGGGCGTCGGCGTCGGCGATGAGGATGGCGTCTCTGGACCCGTCGAAGATGATCCGGTACCGCTGGCGGCTCCGGCGCAGCTCGCCCTCCACCCGCTTGCGCTCCATGGCGTGACGGATGGAGCGGATGAGCAGCCGCTCGTCGAGCTGACCCTTGACCAGGTAGTCCTGGGCCCCTTTTTGAAGCGCCACGAGGGGCAGGTCCTCGTCATCCAGGCCGGTGAGGATCACCACTGCCATGTCCGGATGGCGCCCCACTATGGCCTCCAGCCCCTCCAGCCCCGAGCAGTCGGGCAGGGACAGGTCCAGCAGCGCCACGTCGAAGCCGGTGACGGCCAACTGATCCAGGGCGTCGGCCAGCCGATCCACCGTTTCCGCGGCAAAGGGCGCGCCGCCGGATCGGAGCAATTCCATGATCAGCCGGGCGTCGCCGGGGTTGTCCTCCACCAGCAGCAGGGACAGGGGTTCGGCCGTCATGGCGTCATTCCCCGGGCAGCCGCACGATGCTCAGCCAGAAGTCGTTGATGGACTTTATCACCAGCATGAACTGGTCAAGGTCCACCGGCTTTGCGATGTAGCAGTTGGCGTGAAGATCGTAGGATCGCAGGATGTCCTCCTCGGCCTTGCTGGTGGTGAGCACCACCACGGGGATGCGGTGCAGGCCCTTGTCGGCCTTGATCTCGGCCAGCACCTCCCGGCCGTCCATCCGGGGCAGGTTCAGGTCCAGCAGGATGATGTCCGGCGCGGGGGCGCTCGCGTATTCATCCTCACGCCGCAGGAAGCGGATGGCGTCGATGCCGTTGTCCACCACGCTCAGGTTGTTGATGACCTTGCCGTCCTTGAGCGCCTCCTGGGTCAGGCGCACGTCGCCGGGATTGTCCTCCACCAGCAGGATCTCCACCGGCCGCATGGAAAAATCGGGGGCCATGAGTTCATTCCTCCGGGATGGGCATTGTAAAGTAAAAGGTGGCGCCGGCGCCGGGCCGGGATTCCAGCCAGATCCGCCCGCCGTGGCGCTCCGCGATCTTGCGGCAGATGGCAAGGCCGATGCCCGTGCCGGGGTATTCGGTCTTGCCGTGGAGCCTCTGGAAGATGATGAAGATCCGCTCGTAAAAGCGCTCCTCCACGCCGATGCCGTTGTCCGCCACGGAAAAGACCCACTCGGCCGCCTCCCGCCGGGCCGAAACGTGAATCCGGGGCGGCGCCGCGCCCCGGAACTTCAGGGCGTTGCCGATGAGGTTCTGGAACAACTGGGTCAACTGGGACTCGTCGGCCATCACCTCGGGCAGGGGATCGGCGGCGATGACGGCGCCGGTTTCCTCGATGGTCAGTTTCAGCGTGCGGATGACGTTTTCCACCACCGCGCCGGCGGGCGTCAGGGAAAAGGGCCGCCCCTTGGTGTCCACCCGGGAAAAGGCCAGCAGATCGTTGATGAGTATCTGCATCCGCCGGGCGCCGTCCACCGCGTAATGGATGAACTCGTCGGCGTCCTTGTCCAGCCTGCCCTGGTACCGCCGGGCCAGCAACTGGGTGTAGCTGGAGACCATCCGCAGGGGCTCTTGCAGGTCATGGGAGGCGACATAGGCGAACTGCTGCAATTCGTTGTTGGAGCGCTCAAGGTCGCGGTTTCGGATTTCAAGGGCCTCTTCGGCCTTCTTGCGGGCCGTTTCGTCGCTGTATATCGAAACGATTTCCCCGGAGGGCAGTCGATACACATAGTTGTCCCTCCACGCCTGGAGGCGCTCGTCCTTATACATGCTGACGGGATGGTGTCTTGGCTCGCCGGTCCTGTACACGCTGGCGAAAACATCGAACAGCCCGAAACCCACCACGCCCGGAAATGCCTCCCGGACGCTCCGGCCGATGATATCCTCCCGCCGGGACCCGTCCATCTCCTCGGCGGCGCGATTGAAATCCAGAAAGATGAAATCCTCGCCGTCGCCAACGGCCCGGTAAACCGCCACGCCGTTTTTCATGCTGTCGAACATGGCCCGGTACCGGGCCTCGCTCCGCTCCAGCTCCGCCTTGAAGCGGACCTCATCGGAAACATCCCGGAAGACCACCACCATGCCGCCGGTTTCGCCGTTTGTAACCGTTATGGGCGTGGCGCTGTAAGCCACGGGATGCCGGGCGCCGTCTCTGGCGGCCAGCAGGCTGCGGCCCTCGGCGCGCTCGGTCCATCTTTCCCGGATGATCCGGTCCGCCATTTCCGCGTCGCCCTCGTCCGTTTCAGCGTCTATCACATGGAAGACCTCGGAAAGCGCCCGGCCGACGGCCGCCTCCCCGGACCATCCCGCTAGCCGCTCGGCCACCGGGTTGATCAGATTGATCCGCCCGCTCTCGTCGGTGGCGATCACCCCGTCCCCAAGGCTTTGCAGCAGGGTGGCAAGATTCAGATCCCTTGCCGCCAGCATCCGGTGGGTGGCCTCCAGCCGCTGGATCAGATCCGCCTTCAGGATGTTCTGGTGGGCGATGCGCGACATCTGGTTGGCCATTAGAAACAGGGCCTGGCACACCCGCCGGAACTGGTCCACCGGCATCACCGGCACCTCCTCGAGAGCCGCGAGAAATTCGGCCTCGTCCGCCCCGATCTGGCGCGCGTAGGCCCGCATCCGCTCGATGTCCTGGGCATCGTTTCGCACCTGGCCCACCAGCCAGTTGGCGATGTGGGTTCCCCCGGCGGAAATGCTCGCCCCGCCGTCCCACAGGCCGCCGCTCAGGCAGGGCTGAAGGGTGGGGCCGTCCGGGCTGTGCCTTACGATGACGGCGTCGGACCGCATGCAGTTGGCGAGCCCCGCCGGGCTCTTGCGGATGATGTCCCGGCACAGCCGGCAGAAACGGGTGGGCCGGGTGATGGGCCGCCCGTCCGGCGTCGTGATCAGGGAGGCCACGCCCACGGCCTCGGCAAAGGCGTCCTGGAGCCGCTGGATCTCCTCGATGTCAAAAAGATCCTCAAAGCGCGGGGCCTCCCGCCCGGGGCCGGCGCCCGTCAGCCGGGCGTTTTCCGTTTCAAGCGCGGCCACGTGCGCTTCCAGTTCCGCATATGTGGGCTTTGGAACCATGCCGTTTCTGTCCCCCTCCATGGTCCGGTTCGGGTTA
>JAABTE010000305.1 GCA_011390035.1 Desulfobacteraceae bacterium
ATCCGGACACTGGGCATCTCCCAGGATGTCGCCATGGCGGCCCGGGCCGTCACGGCCCCGGATCTTGCCCTGCTGGAGCAGTCGTTTTCCATGGTGTCCGGCGCCTTTCGCTTTGATCTGGAGGGGCGGGCGGTGCCGACGGACGGCACCAATGTGTACGCTGACGGCACCAATGCGGACGCTGACGCGGAAGGCGCCAATGCGGACGCTGACGCGGAAGGCGCCAATGTGGACGCTAACGTGGACGGCGGCAACGCGGACGGTGCCTTTGACCTGACCCTGCGGCTGGGGGGCGGAGTCACGCGCCGGTGGACCATTCCCATGCCCAAAGACGCCACAACCGACATGGGTCTTGTGGAACGCCTCCTGCGTGGCGGCATGGCCGGGGGAGAACGGCGGACATGGTCGATCTTCGATCCGGTGGGCATGGGCTTTACCACGATAACCGTGGCTCATGAGGGCGGGGACACCCTTTCCCTGCATGGGGTTGACCATCCGGCGCGGCGTATCCTCATGGTGGTGGCGGGGCTTCAAATGCGGGGCTGGTATGACGCGGAAGGGCTGGCCCTGAGGCAGGAAGGCCCCATGGGATTGATCTTTGAAAGGCCGGCCGCGGCCGTTGCCGATGCGTCGCCGGCGGGTCCTTTCGATGCCGGCCCCGACTGGGTGGAGGCCATGGCCCTGCCGTCGGACAAGATCCTAGACGATCCGTCGCGGCTGACGACCCTTCGGTTGCGGATCATAGGCCCCGGCGCACCGGAGGGGGTTATCGCCATTCACAAGAAAAACCTTCCCTCGATAGGGGGCAGGGCGGATCACCATGAGGCGGACCAGGCGCCGCCATCGGCCACGGGCCGGGAGGACAAGGCGGCACCATCGGCCATGGATCGGGCGGACCCGCCGCCGACCCCGCAGGAACTGGCGGATATGCTGGCGCCCACGCCCGTCATTCAGTCGGATCACCCCACAATCCGAGACCTGGCGGAGAGGTTGACGGCCGGCGCAGCCGATCCTGTGGAAAAGGCCCGGCGGCTGGTCTTTCATCTGTTTCACCACATCCGCAAGCTGCCGGCTCTTTCGGTGCCCGACGCCATCTCCACCCTGGAAAACGGCATGGGGGACTGCAACGAACACGCCATGCTGCTGGCGGCCCTGGCCCGGGCCGCGGGCATCCCCGCCCGGGTTGAAAACGGGCTGGTTTACGACAACGGCCACTTTTATTTTCACGCATGGAACGGCCTGTTCCTGGGCGAATGGATACCCGCGGACGCGGCGCTGGGGCAGTTTCCGGCGGATGTCACCCACGTTCGGCTGGGCATCGGCGCGGGGGTCGGGCAGATGGAACTGCTCAATCTGGCGGGCCGGGCCCGGGTCAAGATCCTTTCCGCGGAATAGGCGCGGCGCGTTTCAGCCGTCCCCGGGTCGAGATCCTTTCCGCGGAATAGGCGCGGGGCGTTTTATTTGTCCCCGTCCTTGTCGAAGCCGATCTCAGCGAAGATCTTCTGCTTTATCTGGGCGTCGTACAGGCGCCATTTCTGATCCCGGTAATCGTCCTTGTCGCCGCCTGCCAGAAAGCCGATGGGAATCTGGAACCCGCCGGCGGACAGCTTGCCTCCTCCGAAGTAGTGCCCCCCCGCGTCCCGGCCGAAGGCCTCCTTGATGAACTGGTCCGGGTCCAGGGTGATCTTGGCGGTGCGCAGCGAGCCCACCAGGGTCTCCTCCCAGCCATCTCCCGTCACGATGCCATAGACGATGGCGGTGTGGATGTTCTCCTCGGTGAGCAGAAAATCGGCGGCCTGGGGGATGGCGTCCCGGTTGTCGGTGCGCAGGTAGCCTATGCCGCTGATGGAAAAGCTCTCAACGATGGTCCGGTTGCGCAGGGCGCGCTCTGTGATGTCCATGGTCTGGCGGGAGCGGGCCTGCTTCATGATCTGGCTCAGAAGATCGGCGTCCTTGAAGCGGCTCAAAAAAGAGGCCGCCTGGAAGTCCTCGGGCTTGGCGTAGATGAAGCCGTTGGTGTCGGTGACGATGCCGTGGAGCAGGGCGGTGGCGATGCGCACATGGTCCTGAACCCCGCTGTCCAGACGCAGCAGCCCCTGCTGGAGGTATTCGGCGTATATGCTGGCCGTGGCGCCGATGGACCGGCGGATGTCCACGAACTCGGGAGACAGGTCCTGCTGGGTCTCATGGTGATCCACCACCACCAGTGTCGGCACCCCGGCCGCCTGAAGGTCTTTTGAGATCTGGGACGCCGTGCTCCCCTGGTTGTCCAGGTAGATGGCGCCGGCGTACTTTTTCAGATCCTTGGCGCCCTCGTGGCGGGTCAGCTCGATGTTGAGCAGGCGCACCAGGGCCACGTTCTGCTGGTGGCTGATCCGGCCCGAATAGACGATATCCGTGGTGATGTCATAGGCCTCGCAGGCGATCTGGTGTGTGAAGGCCGTGGAGATGGCGTCCGGGTCCGGAAAGTCCTGGAGTACGATTATATGACGCTCGCCCCGGTGGGCTTCCAGAAGCTCCATGAGCCGGGCGGCGCTGTTTCGGACGGCGCCATTGTTTTCATTCCGGGCCGCCGGGCTTTTTTTTTCGGTGGCGGGCATCAGTTTTCCCCCGTTGAAGGTTTCATCGCCGGCGGCAGTGGGCGCGGCCGGCCGCATTTATTCATATTATCATTGGCGCGGCTCCGATTTCAAGGGGAAAACAGACCGCCGCGCCAGGATCAGCGGAATGGCGGTGGAAAGGATCAGCACTCCAGCCACGGCTATTATCGTCACGCGAGGATTTCCGCTCGCGGCCCCATGGATGAACAGGGGCAGCCCGAAGGCGGCAGCGGACAGAATGCCGAAAAAGACTCCTCTTGCGGTCAGGCTTTCCATGTAAAGAGACAGCGCCGTGGGCATCATGTCGCAGGCCCGCAGGGTGCCGTAAAAGAGGAACAGGTACAGGATCTTCATGTTCGGGATCAGGGCGATGAGAATAGCGGCGGCGGTGACGCCGATCATCGTCAGCCGGGAGACGGCCACCAGGCGGCCGTCGGGGTCGGAGGCCCCTTTCCGGGGCCGGACATAGGTTCCGTAGATGTCTATGGCCACGATGCCCCCGGCCGCGCACAGGGCAGAGTCGCCGGTGGAGGCCAGGCCGGCCAGGATCATCAGTATAAAAAACAGGTAAAAGCCGGTCGGCAGCAGTTCCGAAACGATCTGAACCCCCACCATCTGGGGCGAGGGGACCACCAGCCCGTGGCGTATCACCATGCCGGCGGCCACGAACCCCAGCGCGGACAGCATCG
>JAABTE010000306.1 GCA_011390035.1 Desulfobacteraceae bacterium
TAGTCCCCCCCCTTTTTAGATGGATTGCGAACAATGGCAGCGTGTTTTTACATCGCTATCCCCTTAATCGTGCGCTTTCCGGGCGGCGTGACGCGATCCTGGAAAAAAAGCACAAGGACGGCGGGTGGTCGCCTGAAGAAGCGGTATGGAGGTTTCCTGTTCCCATCGATGGTCGGGTACTCCGTTTTGTATTCAGGTTCTAATTTGTAATTTGAGACAGTTTTTCGCGCTCGAAGGATTGAGGTTTCTTACGTATCAGATCGGAGGGGAAATTGCAAGGATTTTTCCGAAGGCCCAAACAAAAAAGGAGCTGAACGTGCGTTCAGCTCCCTGGATATCGTCCATCTGGAGGCGGCAACCGGATTTGAACCGGTGAATAACGGTTTTGCAGACCGCTGCCTTACCACTTGGCTATGCCGCCAAAAAAGATGGAGCGGGAAACGGGATTTGAACCCGCGACTTCAACCTTGGCAAGGTTGCACTCTACCACTGAGTTATTCCCGCTCAGTCACGAAAGGGGTTATACCGGTTTCAGGCCGGCTTGTCAACAGAAAAATGCGTCAGCCCTGGAGCAATTTGCGGAATCGGATGAAATAATCGATGCCGGACCAGAGGGTGAGCACCAGGGCGCCCCAGAGGAAGAACATGCCGATGGCGTGGAAATCGATCCCCATGTACGGGTAGTGCGTAAGCAGGGGGATGATGGCGGCGATCTGAAAGCCGGTCTTGTATTTGCCCAGCCAGGAGGCCGAGGCGTCCTGGCCCTCGCCGGCCACCACGCCGCGCAGGCCGGTGATGGCGATCTCGCGGCCCACGATGACGCACACGATCCATGCCGGCACCCAGCCGTGGGCGGTGAGCATGATGAGCGAGGCGGTGACCAGCAGCTTGTCGGCCAGCGGGTCGAGCATCTTGCCCAGGTTGGAGACCAGGCCCAGGGTGCGGGCGAAGTAGCCGTCCAGGTAATCGGTGATGGCGGCGGCGCTGAAGAGCGCCGCCCCCAGAAAGGCGGTGACCGGGGTGGGAAACGACAACAGCGCCACGATGCCGGGCGCCGCCAGGATGCGAAACAGCGTCAGCGAGTTGGGGTTGCACAGGATTTGAACGGCCCGATGCGTCATCAGGATGGAGTTCCCGCCGGCGGCGGCTATTTTTTGGCCCGGTTCCAATCGCTTAAAAATGCCTCTATGCCCTTGTCCGTCAGCGGATGGGCGGCCAGTCTGCTTAGGATATTGAACGGAATGGTGGCGATGTGCGCACCCATCAGGGCAGACTCCATCACATGGATGGGGTTTCGGACGCTGGCCACGATGATCTCGGTTTCATAGCCGTAATTGTCATAGATATCAAGGATCTGCTGCACCAGGGTCAGGCCGTCCTGGGAAAGATCGTCCAGCCGTCCCACAAAAGGGCTCACATAGGTGGCCCCGGCCTTGGCTGCCATCAGGGCCTGCAAGGGGGAAAAAACCAGGGTCACGTTGGTCTTGATGCCCTCTTCGGCGCACTGGTGGGCGGCCTTTAAGCCCGGAATGGTCATGGGGATCTTGACCACGATGTTCTTGTGGATGGCGGCCAGCTCCCGGGCCTCGGCCATCATGCCGGCCGCATCGAGGCTGACGGCCTCGGCGCTGATGGGGCCGTCCACGATCTGGCAGATCTCGCGGATGATGGTCTGAAAGTCCCGCCCTTCCTTTGCGATGAGAGAAGGGTTGGTGGTCACGCCGTCCACCATGCCCATGTCATGGGCCTCCCGGATCTCTTTTACGTTGGCCGTGTCGATGAAAAACTTCATTTAACGGAATGCCTTTCGTTTTTCGCCGCGCGAAAAATCGATTTTCGCCGTGCGAAAAATCCATGTTGAGGTCGTTAAAAAATACCGCTGGGGTATCTGCTTCAGTGGCTACTTTCTTTTTTGTATGCCGGCCAGGTAACTGTCCCGGCATTCGGCGCTGCAAAAATAGATCCGCTGGCCGCCGCTTTCCAGGGGCACGCCGTCCCGCCGGGGAAAATAGGCCTGGCAGTGCGGGTCCTTGATCATCACGTCGTCGATCTCACCCGCCGCCGGCTCCCGACGGTCTCCTATGGCGCGGCCGAAGACCGATTTGACGCCGTGGTAGGCAAAATAAATCAGCACCAGAAAAATGATCAGGCGAATCATAGGCGTGCCAGCTCCTGGCCCGCCGCGTCCAGTTCCGACAGCAGCGCGGCCATTGTCTTTCCCAGAACCGGGTGAGCCCGGTCCGGGTCGATGTCACACATGGGCCGCAGCGCGAACCGGCGCAGATGCATCCGGGGATGGGGCACGGTCAGCCCCGGAGCGTCGATCACCCGGTCCTCGTACAGCAAAATATCCAGGTCCAGCGCCCGAGGGCCGAACCGCACTGTATTATAGTTCCTGCCCGCCGCTTTTTCAATGCTTTTCAGCGCCGCCAGCAGATCCTCGGGCGGCAGGGCTGTTTCCACTGCGATGACGGCGTTGACGAACCAGTCCTGGTCAGTGTAGTCCACCGGCTCGGTCATGTAATAGGCCGATTCGGCCGCCAGCCGGGTGTGATCGGCGCCGGTGAGGGCGGCAAATCCGGCCTTGAGGTTGGCCGGGCGGTCTCCCATGTTGGAGCCGCCGCAGATGAAGGCCCGGCGGCGGCCGCCGGCTTTACCAGTTCCAGGCATCCGGGCACAGCTCTCCGCGGAAGATCAGCCGGGCGTCTCCCTCCAGTTGAATGTCGGTGAACATCCCGTTGTTTCGGGCAAAGTGGACGGTGAGCCGGCCGCCGCTTCGGGTGATCACGGACACGGGCGGCCGGACGCCATGGGTCAGGGACAGCACCAGGGCCGCTGCCACCGAGCCGGTGCCGCAGGCCAGGGTTTCGTCCTCCACGCCCCGCTCGTAGGTGCGGTTGTAAATGGCGCCGTCCGGGCCCACGGCCGCGAAGTTGACATTGGCGCCGGCGGGGGCGAAGTCGGGGTGATGGCGGATCTCGCGTCCCAGGGCCACCACGTCCGCCGCGTCCACAGCCGCCGGGTCCGCCAGGGTCATCACCGCGTGGGGCACGCCCGTGTGGGCGTGGGAAATCGTGGCCGCGCCGGCGGTAAGACGGATGGGCAGATCGATTCGCGGTTCCGGGGCATTTGGCATTCCGATGGCCACCCGCTCTCCTTCAATGGCCGCGGAGATGACGCCGGCGTCGGTTTCGAACCGCGCCCGGCCGTTGCCGTTGCCGATGCCGATCAGGTGGGCGAACCGGGCCGCGCACCGGGCCCCGTTGCC
>JAABTE010000307.1 GCA_011390035.1 Desulfobacteraceae bacterium
GGCTGCCTGTGCTCGCCGGGGCTCACCCTGGATGCCTGTGTGGCGGCCATGTTCGCCGGCGGGCGCCATCCGGCCCCCCCAATGGGGGTGGCGGGCGCCGGGCCTCACCCGGTGTTCGAGATCAGGGCACCCTTCTTTCCGGAAACCGCCTTTCCCCGCCCGCCCGCCGGCCGGACGCCGCGCCTGGCCCTGGCCGCCGCGCTCATGGCACTTTCGGACGCGGGGTGGGATCGGGCGGCGCTCCGGCGATATCGGGTGGGGGTGAATATCGGCAGCATGGTGGCCCTGGGAGGAGATAACCAGGCGCTCGATCCGGCGGCGGCCGGCGTTGATGTCGAGGCTGCCCCGCCCGCGGAGGCTGCCCTACCCTCGGAAGCTGCCGCGACTGCTAACGATGCGGCGACTGCCAATGATGCCGCGACTGCCAATGGAAGAGCCGTGAATAAAAAAGCCAATGCCGGGGAAAACGTGGACACCGGCGCGGCCCGGCGCTTCATGCTCTCCAATCCCGCGGTGGCGGTGGCCCAAGCCTTCGATCTGTCCGGCCCCTGCGAGACGGTGGTCACCGCCTGTTCCGCCGGCGGCGACTCCCTGGGCCTGGCGGCGGAGTGGATCCGCTCCGGCTGCTGCGACGCCGTCATCACCGGCGGCGCGGATGCCTTCTATGCCGCCACCTATCACGGCTTCATCTCGCTGATGAACTGCGATCCTGGCCCCTGCCGCCCCTTCGACGCCCGCCGCAATGGTCTGAACCTGGGCGAGGGCGCCGCTCTGTTCATCCTGGAATCGGAAGACCTGATGCGGGAGCGCGGAGCGCGGCCCCGGGCGTATCTGCGAGGATACGGCGCATCGTCGGACGCCTTTCACCTGACCGCCCCCGATCCCGGCGGGCGGGGCCTTCATCTGGCAGTGACCGAGGCGCTGGCCGGGGCCGGCGCCTCGCCTTCGGACATGGCCTTCATCAACGCCCACGGCACCGGCACGCTGGACAACGACCGGATCGAGGCCCGGCTGTTCGCCGAGGTCTTCCCCGGAGTGCCGTTTCTGTCCACCAAGGGCTACACCGGCCATACCCTGGGCGCCGCCGGGGCCATCGAGGCCGCCTTCACCGTGGCCTGCCTGGAGCGGGGACGGATTCCGGCAAGCATCGGCTTTTCCGAACCGGACCCCGAGCTGCCGGCCCGGCCCGTCACCGCGGTCACCCCCGTCTCCGGCCGAATGGCCCTCACCCAGACCCTGGCCTTCGGCGGCAACAACGCCGCGCTGGTGATCGGGCTGCCCGAGGGGCCATCATGACTGAAGAGGCTATGATGACCGGAAAGGCTATTATGAAAGGCTGGAGGCGGTCGGCGCAATCCCCCGTTAATCCGGCCAAATCGATGGCGCCAAAGAAGAACCAGCCATTGAGCCGGCCGCGAAATCAGTTTCTGAGTGTCCGGAGGAATCTGCCATGAAGCCGGCGGCCATTCGTGGTTTGGGTGCGGTCGGCGGGTTCGGCTGCGGACTGGCGGATCTGGCGGAAGCGGTTCGGCGAGGCGCTTCCGGGCCCCGGAACGTGAGCATCGAAACCATCCGGGGCACCATCGCCACTCCTGGCCTGACAGCCGACACAGCCGCCCTCGCGGAGCGAATGCCGCCCCGTTCCTTTCGCCGGGCGGACCATTTCACCCGGATGACCCTGCTGGCGGGCCTGATGGCCCTTTCCGACGCGGGCATGACGCGGGTGGGCGAGCGAGACCTGGGGCTGGTGCTGGCCACCGGATATGGCTCCACCTGCAACACCTTCGACTTTCAGGAGCTGTCCGGCGCAACGGATTTGCGGGACCTGTCTCCCGTGCGGTTTTCAAACTCCGTTCACAACGCCGCCCTGGCCCACCTGGCAACGCATCTTGGGTGCCGGGGTCCATGCATCACCCTGAACCACTTCGATATGTCCGCCCCGCTTGCCATCATGACGGCCCTTCGCTGGCTGGCCGAGGAAAGGACGCCGGCGGTGCTGGTGGGGGCCACGGACGAGTTTTCCAGATCCATGGCGTGGCGGCGGCATCACCGGTTGCTTGAACGTGAAAACGGGAAGGCGTCCATCAACAAGGAGAGCCGGGGAGAGGAAACCATTGTTGATGAAACCATCATCGGCGAGGGCAGCGTCTTTTTCCTGCTGACGCCGGCCGATTCGCCCGACAACGCCCCCCCGCCCTATGGTTATATCGCCGGGGCGACGGCCGGCCGACTTTCCCGCGCCGGGGCGACGGCCGGCCGGCTTTCCCGCGCCGCGCCACCCATGGAGGGCGGGCTGATCATCTCCCGAAGCCGGGAACTGCCGGAAACCGATCGGGATTTTTCCGCCATCCACGGCGCATTGCCGGTGGACTGCGCCTTTGACATGGCCATCGCCGCCCTTGGCCGCAAGGTCCATCTGCCTGCGGTGCCGGCGGATGCGCAAATCCGCTGCGTGAAGATCGGCGTGGCCGGAGAGTTCGGGGTGGTTCGGCTTATACCGCCTCCAGCAGCATGAAGCAGTGGGAAAACCGCCCGCTCTCGGGCACGAAGCAGAGCAGCTTCTGGCCCGCTCGCAGGCCCGGGTCCCGCATCATGTCGGCCAGTATGATGAAGATGGCCGCGCTGCCCGTGTTGCCCTTGTCGGGCAGGTTCGTGAACCACCGCTCGTAGGGCACCGGAAATCCCACCCGAATCATCTCGTCATGGAACTTGTCCCTGAAGTAGGCGGAGGAATAGTGGGGCAGAAACCAGTCCACCGCTTCCGCGGACAGCCCATGCTTTTCGGCGCACCGGGTCAGGGCGTCTCCCATGGTGGATACGATGTGGCGATCCAGCAGCCGGATATCCTGCCGAATCGTGAACAGGTGGGGCCGCTCCGCCGGGCCGATCTCTTCCACCGCCCGCCATCCGGTCATGGCGCCGTCCTGGCGCTTCACGCCGCCGGCGTACATGCAGGTTTCAAGGCTCCCTGAATAGGAGATGTTTTCGATCCATTCCACCCGCAGGGAAAGGGCCGGTCTCCGGGCCGAGTCGTCATCGGCGCCCGCCGAAAGATCCCCCGCTGAAAGATCCCCCGCCGCATGGCCCGCCAGCGCCGTCGCGGAGCCGGTCGGCGTATTCGACAGATAGACCGCGCCCGCCCCGTCGGAGAGCATCCACCGCAAAAAATCAGCATCGAATGCCTTGATCGGCCGCCGCTCCAGGTCCGCGTCGTCGGACAGGCAGGGCGTTAAAAAGGCCGAGCGG
>JAABTE010000308.1 GCA_011390035.1 Desulfobacteraceae bacterium
CGCCTCGTGCAGGTACTCGATGTCGTCGCCGCTTCCCGCGTTGAACTTGCCGTCCACCGAGCTGGTCATGAACTCCCAGTCCATGGAGCCGGAGTCGTCGATGAGGAACATGATGTTGGCAGGCGCGGCGGTGATCTGGATGTCCATGGGCAGATCGTCGATCACGGGGCAGGCGCTCTGGCCGATGGCCACGGCCATGGCCAAAGGCAGGATCAGGGCCAGGGCCAGGGCGATCAGCGCCGGTTTATGGCGTCGGCGGATAAGGCGCCGCATGGGAAAAATCGAATAAAAATGAGGGGCCTCATGGGGCATGGTCGCGCTCCTTTTCTTACGTTTTGCGCCGATCCGGGGGGCCGGCGGCGGTTCAGACCGGTGGTGGTTCAAACCGGTGGCGATTCAGACCGGTGGCGATGCGTCATCAGTAGC
Source organism: Desulfobacteraceae bacterium (assembly GCA_011390035.1). Lineage (GTDB taxonomy): Bacteria > Desulfobacterota > Desulfobacteria > Desulfobacterales > JAABSP01 > JAABTE01. Next base: position 427 of record JAABTE010000308.1, read on the forward strand.
GCCGCTTGTATCCCACCTCGATGAGTACCCGGCCCCGGGTGGGATGGTTGTAATTCCCGAAGCACTGAAACAGATGCATCTTGGAGGGCAGTGTCAGGTCCTCCTCGCCGGTGACGAGCCGGTCGATGGCGGCAAAATAGGTGTCGTTGAACTCGGCGCCCATGGCGTCGGACATGCTGCCGGCGTTGACGTCGGAACCTGCCAGGGTCCAGTTGTCCGGGTTCGTGAAATCGGGCACCAGGCTCAGATCCGTCAGCTCGCCGTTGTGCAGCCACGGGAAGGCGTCGTGATCGGAAAGATCCGCGGCGGTCATGTTTTCGATCAACTGGATGGCGTGGCGGGCGGCCGCCTCGGCGTGGTTGAAGTTTTCCGCGTAGATCCGCTCGTTTCTTGCGATCTGCAGCTCGATGCTGGTGGTGGTGGTGGCGGCGATGCCGATCATGGTCAGAAAGACGAGCATCATAAGGGCGATCACCAGAACGGAGCCGGATTCAGAATCCGCTGTCCCCCAGGTTTTCCTGTTTGTTCTCATGGCATACCTCCGGCCTATTCTCCGGCTTGCGTCTTCAGGGTCGTCATGCTCAACGCCACCCCGTCTTCCGGGCGAATCAGAATGGTGATCAGTTTTGAATTCTGCTGGCCGCCGGACGGATCGGCGTCCACCGCCCATGTGATGGCCGCGATTCCCGCCGGCAGGGAGATGCTCGCCAGGGAGTGGGGGGCGCCGGGCACGGTTTCGGCCAATGAGGGGTCGTCGTAGGGCAGGGCCATTATCGCGTCCACCCGGGTCTGGGCCAGGGTGGTCTTTTCCGTTGCCTTCATGGCATGGCGGTTTCCGCGCATGGACATGATCTGCATGTTGGCCATGGCCAGAAGGGCCACGCCGAGAATGATCATGGCCATGAGCACCTCCACCAGGGTAAAGCCCGCGGACATGACAGGATGCCCGGCCGCTTCGGCCCGGCGGATGCCGCCTGTTCCGTGTCTCTTATAAATATAAATTAGATGCATTGCGGTTCCCTTTCATTGTGTTCCGAGGCCCAGATTCCGGCCCAGCACCTGGCGGCTTAACGCCCGGCGCCGGAACTGGTCGCCGGGGGCGGTATGAATCACCTCCCCCCGCAGGTTTCGGTAAACGGAGCTGTCGTTGAAATCCCGGTCCGGCGTGAAGGAGCGCACCACCAGGGTGACTTCCACGGAGCGGATGTCGGCCGGATCATCGTTGTCCCATTCGCCGTCGGCGTCGACATCCGTGTCGTCCAGCGCGCTGTTGTCCGCGTCCAGATAGACCAGGTCCAGGGCCTCGGCGTATTGGATCAGCGGCTGCTTGGTGCCGCCGGAAAAGGGGGCCGCGGCCGGATCCGCGCCGGAATGGCGGTACAGGGTCTGAATCCCCTTCCAGTTCGTGTCCAGGTAGTAGGCCACCGTCTCCTCGGTGCCCGCTTCGATGGCCCCGCTGTTATCCAGGTCCCGGCTGAAAAAGATCAGGTCCGGCCGGGCCGCAAGGATGCCGGCCGCGCCGGCGCCTTCCGTGGGGTCGAAGCCGGCCATTCGGAAGTCATTGGTGAAGGCCAGCAGGGCCCCCCGGATGCGCTGCTGCATGTCCGCCACCTGCTCCTGAACGATATAGGCCTTGTGCTGCACCTTGTAGGTAGAGTAGATGCCCGTGAGGATGATGGCGGCGATGGCCATGGAAACCAGCAGCTCGATGAGAGTAAAGCCGCTTTGGTCGTAGTGTCTGCTCGTTGATATCGTCATCGGGTCCCGTCGCTTTCCCTCATGAGGCGATTCGCATGCTGCCCGCGGCGGAAATCACCACCTGTTGGCTTTTGCCCCTGGTGTTGACCAGTGTGATGGTGCCGGCGCCGAATCCGCCCCCCACATTGCGCGGCACGCCCCGTCCGTCGAAGCTGATGGTGCGCTCGTCGTTGGCGTTTTTTGTAAAATTGACGATCACCTGATCCGCCGGAATGTCGCCTTTGTAGCGGCTTGCCCATTCCACCCGGTCGATTTCCGGCTCATCGGCGTCCCGGGCGCGATTCAGGTTCGGGTCCGCGTAGATGGAGTAGCCGATGATGTCGCCGTCCCCGTTTCTAACGAAGCTGATGCTGATGAGCACGTTGCGCTGGATGGCGGTGAAGCGGGCCTTTTGAAAGTTGGAGATGATGTCCCGGGACGCCATCTTGAGCCGGTAGTTCGGCAGCCAGTTGATGACCATCAGGATCGAGCCTGTGGTGGCAATGGAGATGATAGCGATTACGATCAGCACCTCTATCAGGGTGAAGCCGTTTTTGCCATGACGAGCATGGCAAAATGTCCATCTGTCGGATCGTCGCATGGCTCCCTTCCTTGCAGATTAGTGTTTGATTCAAGAATAGGGGCGCGAGGGGTTGAAAAGGAATGGGGTGAAGTCTTTATTTGGGAGGGTGAATGCGGGTAAGGATTTTTTATAAGAAGGGATTTTATTCCGGGCCTGGGAGTTATCCTTTCTTACACCAAATCCTTGTAGGTGATCGGAATGTGAACTGTAAAAAGATGAGGTTGGAAATCAGGTGCTGCAGCCGAGGGCAGAGCAGGAGTCTGCCCCCATTGGGAACCGGAAAAAAGGGGGATCAGGAGAGGTAATCGACCCCGTTTTTGAAGATCTGAAGGCCCGGGGCTACCCCTTCCGGGGTTTTGCCGCTCCGTCTGAGAAACTCCCGTGTCCGGGTCCAGTCCGGATGGTTTGTGGGATGGTTGAAGGCCTCCGGATGGGGCATCAGGCCGAAGACCCGGCCCGTGGGATCGCAGATCCCCGCGATATCGTTCAGGGAGCCATTGGGGTTTAAGG
>JAABTE010000309.1 GCA_011390035.1 Desulfobacteraceae bacterium
CGGGAGTGGGTCTGAACGCGGCCGACCGCATCGTAGGTATTTGTCACCAGCGGGGCTTCCGCGGGGTCCGTGATGGCCAGCAGGCGATGGTCCGCGTCATAGGCAAAGGTGTGAACCCGGCCCGCCGCGTCCGTGATCCGGCTCAGGTTGCCAGTCGCATCGTAGGCGTAGCCCACCGTCCGTTCGCCGGGGCCTTTGATGCCGGTCAGCTTGCCGTCGGTGTTGTAGGTGAAGGCCACCTCGCGGCCCGCCGTGTCGGTGACGCGGGTCAGCTTTGGCGTGAAGGCCACCATGCCCGTTCCATCATCGAGAAAAAAATCGGAATGGCCGACAACCGGCGTCGGCCCTTCCTCGGCATAGGCGAAGGCGATGGCGTTGCCATTGGGATCGGTGATGGCCGTGAGCTTGCCGACAGCGTCGAAATCGTAGCGCTCGCCGGTTTTTCGCGTCCATGCGAAGGTGCCGTCCCCGTTCTCCTCGATCCGGGAATAAACGCCCGGCGGCGGAATGTAGCCTTCTTCCTCCGCGCCCCTTGCGTATTCGATCTTCCGGCCCTGCTCGTCCAGCACCATGATGTTGCCGTTGACCAGCTTTCGGACGCGCATGTCATAATTGAGGAACCATCCGTGGCCCCAGCGGGTGTTGATGTTGCCGCCGCTGGCGTAGATGTGGCGGATGGCCAGGTCCAGCCCCAGGCCCGGGATGACCAGATCGTCCCGGGAATAAACGTATTCGCCGCTGTGCAGGGCCACGCCGTCCGACACAAGACACGCGTTGCGCGCCGGCGGTTCCATGGGCTCCGGCGTTCCCCGGCCGGCAAGGGCCGTGACCGTCCCGATGGGGGTGCCGCCGTGCATGTCCCTTGTGCCCGTGTGGAACCCGGCCGCCGGCGGCGCCATGCTCCCCTGCCAGATGAACATCATCGCGATGGCCCAGATCGCGATTCTACTTTTGGTGGGCGTATTTCTCAAAGCCATGACATCTCTCCTTATCCCGTTGCCACCCGCAGGTTTCGTCCGACCGTTTTTTCAGCGGACGTACCGCCGGATGTTATTATGCGGAACCTTTCCTATTCCATCCGGTCCTATTCCATCCGGTCTTGGCCCGTCCGGATCCGGTTACCCTCTGTTCCATCTTCCCGTGTCCCGTGTCAATGGCGTGCGCCATTTCAATCAAGCCTGACATGGGGTCCCTCAGTGGCGCACCCGCAGGGTCACGCTGCCCCTGCCCACCTTGCCGGTGTCATCCGTTGCCACGAAGGTGATGGTGTAATCGCCGTCCCGGATGCCCCGGTAGTTGCGCTTTAGCACCATGGGAAGCGGGCGATTGGAAAAGACCCGGGCAAGCGCCCCGTCCTGGTACAGGGCCAGGTCATAGCGCTCGAACCCTGCGGCATCGTCATCGGCCCGTTCGATCCGAAAGTTGCAGACGCCATCCACGATGTTGGCGGCGTCGGCATCCGCGTCGCCCCCCGGCACTCCCGCATCCACCTTCAACAGAAAGTCGGGGGAGACCACGTCGAGTTCGGCGGCGGGAGCCTGTCGGAAATCGGCCGCCACCGCCGGCCCCGCCGGGCAAAAAGCGAAGCAGGCGGCCATGGCCAGAATCGCATATATCCTTTTCGTCATGATCGGCTCCTTTTCCTGGATTCGTTAGCGATAGGCATGCACATTGGTCCGCCGGCTGGAGATCGTCCGGCCGTTCTCATCCAGGGCCTTGACCGTGATGGTGTAATCATCCTGGGGCCCGGCTGCGCCGGCCGTAGCGTTTTCGCTGGAGGGCCAGATCATGCCGCCCGGCACCGCGCCGTCCCACCGGAAGGTATGGGCGCCGGCGGTCTGGGCGGTGGGTTCAAGGACCGTCCATTGGCCGCCCCGGGAGTTGCCGACGGCGATGGCCACGGTGGCGTTCTGGGCCAGCGTGTATTGGATGAGGCTCACCTCCCCATAGGCCGGACTCATGACATAAGGCTCCGCGGTCACCGCCGCCACCACGCCCGCCCGGCTGGTATCCGCCTGAACCACGATGGCGTTTTCCGGCAGCAGTTCCGCCTTGATCCGAAGATCCAGGATGACGCCGCCCACCACCTCGCCGGTGGTGTTCCTGCCGTCCCAGATTTCCGTGTTTATCCCCTGGCTCCGGGGCGCGGCCTCAATGGCAAAACCCCGCATGCTCGGCCCGCCGATGGTCACCCATGCCGGCTGATACAGGTTATACTGAATGCGGACCCGCTCGCCCACATAGGGGTCGAAATCGGTGTCGGGCTCGGCCGCCGCTTCGTTGGCCGGCTCCGGTTCGATCACCGCCACCGAGGTGTTGGCGATGCTCACGCCGCCGCCCACATACTCCAGGCCGTATATATCCTGGCGCCCATCGGCCGTTAGCGCCCGGATCACATAAATGCAGGCGCCCGGCTCCAGCGGCTGGCCCCCGGCGTCCAGGCCGTTGAATGTCACCATGTGGGCCCCGGCCGCCTGGTTCGCGCCCGGGGCGATCGTCCGCAGAAATTCCCTTTGAAATCCGCCGTCGCCCCATTCATTGATCCGCATCCAGGCCCGGTAGATGTCCACGGTTACGGCGGCCGCCTCTGAAAGGGTGTAGGATATGGTGACGGTCTCTCCGGCGGCGGGTTCCGCCGCGGGGGTGATAAAATTGTCGGATGCCGATACGTTGGAGATGAGCTGGGCGTCAGGCGCCACGCTCACATAAACCATCTCGGTGGCCGCATGTCCGTCCGCGTCGGCGATCTCCACCTCGAGAACGTATTCGCCCACATGGGCCACCGCGGGCGTCCATGTCACGCGGCCGGTGACGGCGTCCACCGTCAGCCCCTCCGGCGGCTCGATCTGCTGATCGCCCCGAATCACCCGTTTCAGGCTATAGGCAAGGGGCAGTTGCATGTCGGCCAGCATCTGCTGGGTGAGGCGCATGCTGAAGGCCAGTTGGCCTCCCGGGGCCAGCGCGTAAACATAATCGATCTCCCCGCCGCCGGACTGATTCCAGGTGCTGTCATGCGTCACGTTGACAAAATAGCTGTGACCCGGCGTGATGGGAAAGTTATTGATCTGCGTTCCCTTAGGATGGCCCACATAGCCCTGGCGCTCCACATCCCAGAACCAGACGGTGTCGCAGTTGGGAATCTCGGCGCAGAGCTGTTCGGCCTTGGTGATGTCCGAGCGGGAGAGCGGCGCGGCCACGGCGTTGATATTGGTAGTGTTGGTGGTGATCAGA
>JAABTE010000310.1 GCA_011390035.1 Desulfobacteraceae bacterium
ACCGCTATCTGCCGATCTTCCCCCAGGAGCCGGAACTCAATCCGGTGGACTAAGCGACAGGAGGAATCCGAATGTTTCCGTTTTCGTTTGAATGGATATGGGATATGAGCCACATGGTTTTCCATGGCGGGCTCTGGTACGCGCTGTCCATCATCGGCCTGGGCATGACCTTTTGCGTCATCAAGTCGGTGGTGGACACCATGCAGGGCAAGGGCGCCCACGGGGAGGAACACGGGCATCACTGAACCCGCTCCCCCGACTGATCCGGACGGATACCCGGACCCGGCAATGATCAAATCACACAACCGGAACGATTGAAGGCGGCCGCAAGGCCGCCTTGGAACCACCGAAATTCGTCCGTCGCGGTTCGGCCGCGGCGGACGTTTCGGTTTAAGGGGAGGGCGCCATGGACAGGATTATCGTGGAAGGGGGCCGGCGGCTGTCCGGCGAGGTGCGCATCGGCGGCGCCAAGAACGCGGCGCTGCCCATCCTGGTCTCCTCGCTTCTGACGGACGGATGGAACACCTATGAAAACGTCCCCCGGCTCCAGGATGTGCGCAGCATTCAACTGCTGCTGGGCCATCTGGGGGCGGCGGTGGAGGATTCGGAAGACGGGGTTATCCGCATTGACGCCACCGGTCTTTCGGATCCGGAGGCCCCCTATGACCTGGTGCGCAAGATGCGCGCCTCCATTCTGGTGCTGGGGCCACTGGTGGCAAGGCTGCGCCGGGCCCGGGTCTCTTTGCCCGGCGGGTGCGCCATAGGCGCCCGGCCCATCGACCTTCATCTGAAGGGGCTGGCCCAGTTGGGCGCCGACATCGATCTGCGGCACGGATACGTGGAGGCCCGGGCGGACCGGCTGCGGGGGGCGGATATCTATTTTGACATCCCAACGGTGACGGGCACGGAGAACCTGATGATGGCCGCAGCCCTGGCCGATGGCCGAACCCTGCTTCGAAACGTGGCACGGGAGCCGGAGGTGAGCGCCCTGGCGGACACCCTCAACGCCATGGGCGCGAAAATTTCCGGCGCGGGCACCTCCATGATCACCATCGACGGGGTGGAGGCCCTGCGCCCGGCCCGGACCCGGATCATGCCGGATCGCATCGAGTCAGGCACCTTCATGGTGGCCGCCAGCCTCACGAAAGGGGATGTGACCCTGGTGGATTGCGAGCCGGATCATCTGGGTGCCACCATAGACAAGCTGCGCCTGGTGGGCTCTCAGATCGAGATCAATGGCCGGACGGTCCGGGTGCGGGGGCCGGAGGCGATTTCCAGCGTGGACATCAAGACCCTGCCGTATCCCGGCTTTCCCACGGACATGCAGGCCCAGTTCATGGTACTCATGAGCATCGCCGGCGGTTTGAGCGTCATCTCCGAAACCATCTTCGAAAATCGCTTCATCCATGTGGAGGAACTCAAGCGGCTGGGGGCGGATATCACCATCTCCGGCAACACGGCCGTGGTGCGGGGGCGGGCCCGGCTCTCCGGAGCCCCCGTGATGGCCACCGATCTGCGGGCCAGCGCGTCGCTGATTCTGGCCGGGCTGGTGGCCGAGGGGGTCACGGAGGTAAACCGGGTGTACCATCTGGACCGGGGCTATGAGTCCATCGAAAAGAAGTTCTCCGCGCTGGGGGCGGCCATTCGGCGGGTGAGTTGATACAAGAGATTTACCGCCGCCCGCTGCCCGCGCTGGTCCTGGCTCTGATGGCCGGCATCCGGCTGGGGTGGGAGCTGCCCAGGTGGCTGGAGTGGGACATGTCCCTGTGGCTGGAGTGGGACCTGTCCCGGTTGATGGGATGGCTTGGGGTGAGCATTGCCGATTGCGGCCAGGCGGTCCAGGGGGTTCTCGCGGCGGACGGCGGATCATCCGGCCAGGGAGCGGAGTGGCCCTGGGCGCTGATAATGGCCGCCGCCGCCATGGCGGCGGCGATGACATGGATCGCCGCCGGACGCGCGGCGCGTTCAGGAAGCCCCAGTCGATATGCGCCGCCGCTGCTCTTTTTCCTGTGCGGCCTTTTGCTGATTGCGCCGTGGGCCGATCCCGTTGCGCCCGCTGATAATCCGGCCGCCTTCGCCGGAGACAAATGGTGGCGCATCACCGGCGTGGTGGCCGAGCCGATACAGGATTCGGGGGGCCGGCGGCGATTCGATCTGGCCGTCGAGACCCTGACATCAAAGGGCGCATCCCATTCCGTGTCCGGCCGGCTTCGGGTGACGATTTACGATTCGGAGACATCCCTCGGGGCGGGGGATCGGATCACCTTCACGGGCCGGATTCGCAGGCCGCGCAATTTTCATAATCCCGGCGGATTCGATTACGAGCGGTTTTTGTCCTTTCAGTCTATCCTGGCCACCACCTATGTCCGCTCCGGCAGCCTCAAGGTGCTGGCGCGGGGTTCCGGGAAAGGGGCGATTGACGAATGGCGGCGGGCCATTGGCGATCTTTTCTCATCTGCCGCGCCAGCCCCCGCCGCCGGGCTGCTGCGGGCCCTGGTCGTGGGGGATCGGGACGGCATGGCGCCGGAGACGCGGGAGGCGTTTCAGCGGGTGGGGGCGGGGCATCTGCTGGCCATCTCCGGCCTGCATGTGGGGATTGTGGCCGGGGCGGCCTTTTTCCTTTTCCGATGGCTGCTGTGCCGGTGGACCTGGCTGCTGATGGCGGGCGGGTTGACCAGAGCCGCGGGGGTGCTGGCGTTGTTTCCGGTGATCGCCTACGGGCTGCTGGCGGGGATGTCTCCCTCCACCCAGCGGGCGGTGGCCATGACGGCCATTTTTTTAGCCGCCCTGCTGTGGAACCGGGAGCCGGACCCGATCACCATCCTCTCCGCCGCGGCCATGGGAATACTGGTGATCCATCCGCCGGCACTTTTTTCCATTTCATTCCAGATGTCATTCGCGGCTGTTGCCGCCATCCTGCTGGGGCGGCCGCGGGCGGGACGCGCCGCCCACTGGCGTGGCCGTTGCGGCCTCTTTCTGTGGGTTTCCCTGCTGGCCTATTTCGGCACGCTTCCGCTGATTCTTTATTATTTTAATCGGATATCGCTTATCGGGCCGCTGGCGAATCTTGTTCTCGTGCCGCTGGTGGGCACGGCCCTGGCGCCGGCGGGGCTTTTGGCCGCTTGTCTCTTCTTTTTATGGCCCGCGGCGGCGGCCTTTGCGGCGGCGGTGGCGGGGATGATCGCGTCCGGGATGCTGGCGCTGGTGGAT
>JAABTE010000311.1 GCA_011390035.1 Desulfobacteraceae bacterium
CGCGTCCCACGATCATTTGGCACAGTTCGGCGGCCTCGGGGGGCAGGGCGTCGGCGTGGTCCTCCACCAGCCATCCGGCCAGTTGGCTGATGCCCCGCAGGGGCGCCTTCAGATCATGGGAAACCACATAGGCGAACTCCCGCAGCTCCTGGTTGGCCGCCGCCAGTTGGTCGGAGCGTTCTTTCAGGGCGCCGGTGCCGGTCACGATGGCGTCGGTCATCTGATTAAAGGCCATGCCCAGCCGGCCGATCTCGTCCTCGGTGAGAATCGGCACCCGCCGGTCGTACCGGCCGTCGGCCACGCGGCTCACCCCCTCCATCATGGCGGTGATGGGCCGGGTGATGCCCCGGCTGATGAGCAGCCCGAGCCCGGCGCCCATTCCGATCGCCAGGATCAGCAGCAGGAAGAAGCCGGCCCGGGAGCGGGCCAGTTGGTCCTGGGTTTCGGCCTTGGCCCGCCCAAAATCGTCGGCCACGGACCGGGAGATGGCTTCGGCCGCCGCCTCGATGGCCGCGCCGCTTTCGGTCAGCTCGGTGATAAGCAGCCGCCGGAGGCGCTTGTCGTTTTCCTCCAGGCGGTCCATGCCCCGGATGAACTTTTCCAGGGTGCCCGCCGCCGCCGCCGTGAGATCTTTTAGGGACGGCGCCGCGGCGGATCCGGTTGCGGAGCGGAATTCTTTTTCCAGCATGAGGAGTTGGCCCCGGGCCTGATGGTAGCGCCGCTGGCTCACCCATTTCGGGTCGCCCGTCATCAGGTAGCGAAAGCTGTTGACACGGATGGACAGAAACAGCCGCTGGATCTCGAAAAGCCGATGGAGCGGGTCGATGGCGGCCATCGCCAGGCAGCGGTCTGCAAGTTGGGCGAGCTGGACGTCCAGCAGGGCGGCCCGCAGGTCCACCGAGCCGCCTATGATGATGGATCTCTCGCCGATCAGGTCGGCGGCGGCGTAGAACCGGCCCTGGTATTCACCCAGGCTTGCGGCGATTTGCCGGAGCATGGGGGCGCGCCGGTCCGCATCCACCGACGCGGCGGCGGATTGCAGCAGTTGGTCGAAGGCGGCCAGCTCGTTGTTGAAACGGGCGATGTTTTCGGAGGTAGGGTCATCGATGTGCCGCTGGGCAAAAAAGCGCGTCCGCCAGACCCGCGACACGATCCGGTCGGCCAGGCGCTGCTCTGCGGCCAGGTTGTCGGTCAGTTCCGTCACGGTGCGGCCGATTTCGCCCATTCGCAGGATAACGCCGCCGCAGGCCAGGGCAATCACCGCCAGAACCGTAAGGTAGCCGGCGATGATCTTGGCGCGGACGGTCATTGCCCGGAAGGGGTGGCCGACAATATTGCTGACCTTTTGCCGAAAACGATGCGTCATGGCGCCCGTTCGCCGTCTCCGCCGACGGCCTCGGCCAACTCGGGGGGCGGCGGCCGGTGATAGATGATCTCCCATGCTCGGAGCAGGTTCCGGCGGCTGACCGGCAGGGCCGGCAGCACAACCCAGGGCGGGGCGGGCTTTCCGATCAGCCCGTAACCGGCCAGCATCGCCTCGGTCACCCCCTGGTCGAAGGGCCGCTGGGCCCCCGTGCCGGCGATCATCTCGCCCCGGGCCATGGCCATGGCCACATCAAAGCCAAGATCGATGGTGACGATGGCAAGATCGGTCCGCCCCGCGGCCCGGGCCGCTGCCATGGCGCCCTCGGCGGGCACGTCCCAGGGGGTCCACAGGCCGGTCATTTCCGGATGGCGCGCGATCAGCGCCGTTGCCGCCCGCCGGCCGTCCTCGTAATAGTCGGGGCCGGGCATGATGATCTCCTCCAGGATGCCGATGCCCGGATAATCCCTGGCCAGGATCGATTTGAATGCGAGATACCGCTGATGGGTGACGAAAAAATCGGGCTGGTGGGCGATGACGCCTACGGCGCCTTTCTCCTTGAGCCGCCGTGCCAGCAGGTGGGCCGAGACCTGGCCGTTGCCGGCGCTGTCCGCCGACACCACGCTCACATAGTCGGTTCCGTGGGCAAGCGCTTCCCCCTTTGGCGGCATGTCCATGAAGACGATGCGGATGTCCCTTTCCGCCGCTTTTCGGAAAAGGGCGGCCGGCGCAAGGGGAAAGGCCACCAGCGCGTCCGGCCCCCGGGCGATGATGCGCAGCAGATCCCGCTCCTGCTTTTCAGAGTTGAATTCGGCGTTGGCGATCATCGCCACCGTGACCCCCATGACGGCGAACTGGGTGGTCAGGCCCTCGATCTGCGCGTCGGCCCAGTCGTTGCCGCCGTGGGGCATGGCGATGGCGGCGGTGGCCCCGAGCCGGCGGATCCGCCGCAGCTCATCGTCTGTCAGAAAAAGATCCCCCACAGAGACAGCCGGCTCCCCCGAGGGGCTGGTGGAAAAGACCTTTCCCCGCATTTCCGCCAGCCGGGCGTCGGGATTGGCGGCATCCAGGGACGCTGCGGCCGGGGGCGCTACCGTCTGGGATGTTGCCGCCTGGGACGCTGCCGCCGGGGGCGTTGCCGCCAGGGGCGCTGGAGCCGTGGCCGGTATCCGGTCCCGCGGCGGCGCATCATCCGTCGGATCGGACCCGCACCCGCTCCCCATGCAGATGGCCAAAGCCACTATCCACACGCCCATGAGCCGGCAAGCCCGGAACGGTCCGACTTTCATTGGCTCTTCCCTTTCGGGCAAGTTCAGTTGGCGGCGCCGGGGTCGATCCGGTGACACTGCCCGCACATCATCGGCAGCCCCTCCTTCACGTTCCGCGCCGCCAGCGTCATGTGGCACCCCTTGCACTGCCGGTGAACCGCCGTCCGCAGGGGAACCGGGTTGTCCCCGCTTCCGGCCTGATGGCAGTCCGCGCACCGGGCGCCCTCGGCGCCCAAATTGTAGCCGAAGGGGTCGGGATCATGATGGCACCGGACGCAGCCGATGTCCGCGGCATGCATCTCGTGCTTGAAGGATACCAGGGGCCGGGTGTGGGGCGCCAGCTCGGGGCTTTCCATCACGATGATCTCCTCCTGGGAAAATCCCGTGGCCGCGGCCGCGATAACGATCAGAATCGGCGCTATGCCTTTTATCCATTTTTTCATGGCGATCTCTCCGCTTGTGGGCTTTGCCTCGCCCGCGCTTAATCGGGTCCTGTCTTCGGATTCCTTGATCCCGGATTCTTTGATCCCGGATTCCTTGATCCCGGATTCTTTGATCCTCGAATTCCTTGATCCCGGA
>JAABTE010000312.1 GCA_011390035.1 Desulfobacteraceae bacterium
CCGAAGGCCTCGCACAGCGCCAGATAGTCCCGAAGCTGGTCCGGCGACAGTATCCGGACGATGAGCAGCACGGCGTCGGCCCCCAGGGCGGCCGACTCGATGATCTGAAACTCGGAGATGATAAAATCCTTGCGCAAAATTGGCAGGCCGGCGGCCGACCGCGCCGCGGTCAGATCAGCGTCCGATCCCTTGAAATAGGGGCCGTCCGTCAGCACCGATATGGCCGCAGCGCCGCCTTCCTCATAGGCCCGGGCCTGGCGGGCCGCGTCCATGTCCGGCCGGATCAGCCCCTTGGACGGCGAGGCCCGCTTGATCTCCGCGATGATGTTGGCGCCGGCCGCCCCCGGCCGGAACAGGGCGTTATAAAATCCCCGGCGGCCTGGAGCCGAGGCCATGCCCGTTTCCCGCAGCCGCGCCGGGTCCGTCCGCCGGGCGGCCGCGGCCACGGCCTCTTTCTTGTCCGAAACAATGCGGGCCAGGATATCGCCGGATTTTTGCCCGCCTTCAATCGCCGGTCTTATCGCCCGCGCCACCGCAGCGCCACTGGCGGGCGTCATAGTCGCCGGGGCCATCATCCGTTCTCCCGCGTGAAATGGGCAAGGGCGGTCAGCTTCGCCATGGCCGCGCCGTCATCGATCGCTGTGCCGGCCATGGCAAGGCCGATGGCCAGATCCCCGGCCGCCCCCGCCGCCACCAGGGCGGCCGCGGCATTGAGCAGCACCACGTCCCGGCGGGGCCCCTGGTCCTCTCCCTTTAAAATGGCCCGGGTAATGGCGGCGTTTTCCGCCGGGGTTCCGCCGGCCAGCTCCGCCGGGTCGGCCAGATTCCCGAAATAGCGCTCCGGCGCGATGTCGTAGGTGCGGATCATGCCGTCGGCCAGCTCAGACACCCGCGTGGGGGCGCACACGGAGATTTCGTCCAGACCGTCATGGCCGTGGACCACGAACGCCCTGCGTGCGCCGAGGGACTGGAGCGCCCGGGCGAACATCTCCGTCAGCTCCGGGGCGTACACCCCCAGCAACTGGCAGTTGGCCCCGGCCGGGTTGGTCAGCGGCCCGAGCATGTTGAAAATGGAGCGCAGCCCCACCTCCTTTCGGGGGCCGGCCGCGTATTTCATGGCCCCGTGATAGACCGGGGCGAACAGAAACCCGATGCCAATCTCGTTGACCGCCTCCTCGACGATCTCCGGCGGCGTGTCCAGCTTCACCCCGAGGGCCTCCAGCAGATCGGCGCTGCCGCACTTGCTGGAAACGGACCGGTTGCCGTGCTTTGCCACGATGGCGCCGCACCCGGCCACCACAAAGGCGGTGGTGGTGGAGATGTTGAAGGTGTTGGCCGAGTCTCCGCCGGTGCCGCAGGTGTCCACCACATCGTTGGCCGCCACATGGATGCGCCTGGCCTTCCGGCGCATGGCCCTGGCCGCCCCGGCCAGCTCCTCGTAGGTTTCCCCCTTGGTGGCAAGGGCCGCCATGAAGGCGCCGATCCGGGCGTCGGAGACGTTGCCGGAGAGGATTTCGGTGATCATCTCGCTCATCTGGTCGCCGGTCAGGTCCTGTTTCTTCACGATCAGGTTCAGGTGCGCCTTGAAAAGATCATTGGGGGCCCCCGCGGAGGGGCTTGTGGATGCGTTGTTGGCCATGGATCGGTTCTCCTTTTTGGGATTATCGCTTTTCGGATGCTTATGCTTTCGGATGCTTATGCTTATGCTTGCTGCCGCTTCCATTCTTATCCGGATGTCCCGAAGGATTCGGTCAGCTTCAGAAAATTGCGCAGCAGCCGCTTGCCCACCGGCGTCATGATCGATTCGGGGTGAAATTGAATCCCCTCGGTGGGGTGTTCCCGGTGCCGAAGCCCCATGATCTCCCCGTCCTCCGCTTCGGCGGTGATGGCCAGGCAGTCGGGCAGCCCCTCCCGCCGCACCGCCAGGGAATGGTAGCGCATGGCCTGAAAGGGCTTGTTGATGCCCTTGTAAATGCCCAGCCCATCCGCCGTGACCATGGATGTCTTGCCGTGCATCAACCGCCCGGCGGCGATCACCGCCGCGCCGAAGACCATGCCGATGGCCTGATGGCCCAGGCAGACGCCGAGGATCGGCAGCCGGCCGCTCAGCTCCCGGATCACATCCGGGGAGACCCCGGCAGACTCCGGCCGCCCCGGCCCCGGCGAGATGACGATGCCCTGAGGGGCCATGGAGACGATCTGGTCGAGGGTGACGGCGTCGTTGCGGAACACAGCCACCGGCGTTCCCATCTCCTCCAGGTACTGGTACAGATTGTAGGTAAACGAATCGTAGTTATCGATCATCACCAGCATCACGCACCTCCCGCCTCGGCGCCCCGCACCAGTTGCAGGGCCCGCTGAATTGCCATGGCCTTGTTGACGGTCTCCATCCGCTCCCGCTCCGGGTCAGAATCGGCCACAATGCCGGCACCGGCCCGCACCGTGAGGCGGCCGTTTTCCACGCAGGCCGTGCGGATGGTGATGGCAAGATCCATGTTGCCGTGAAAGGAGACATAGCCCACGGCCCCGCCGTAGGGGCCGCGCGGCGCCTTTTCCAGGTCCGCGATGATCTCCATGGCCCGCACCTTGGGCGCTCCGGACAGGGTGCCGGCGGGGAAGGTGGCCCGGATCAGGCTGAAGGCGTCGTGTTCGGGCTTCAGGTCGCAGCGGATGTTGGAGACCAGGTGCATAACGTGGGAATAGCGCTCCACCACCATCAGGTCCGTCACCTGCACGGTGCCGATCTCGGCCACCCGGCCCAGGTCGTTGCGGCCCAGGTCCACAAGCATCAGGTGTTCGGCCCGCTCCTTTTCGTCGGCCAGAAGCTCGTCGGCCATGGCCCGGTCCGCCTGCTCGGTCTCGCCCCGGGGGCGGGTGCCGGCGATGGGGCGAAGGGTGGCGATGCGGTTTTCAAGGCGCACCATGGTCTCGGGAGACGAGCCCACCAGGGCCAGCTCGTCCAGGTGAAGAAAGTACATGTAGGGCGAGGGGTTGACGTACCGCTGGGCCCGGTAGAGGGTCCACAGGTCCGGCGGCGGGGCGCAGGCGAAGGGCTGGGAGATGACCGCCTGGATGATGTCCCCGGCCAGGATGTGTTCCTTCACCGTTTTTACCATTGATTGGTAGGTCTCGTCCGGCCAGGTCTGGGCCAGGCGGCAGGGGCCGCCGGGGGCGGGGGCGTTTTCCGGGGCGGGGCGTCCGATCT
>JAABTE010000032.1 GCA_011390035.1 Desulfobacteraceae bacterium
CGCAACCGGAGGCAACACCGCTCCGCTGGCCGACAGGATCGCCCAATTCAACGGCATGTTCACCGGCGAGACCAAAAAGGGGGAAGTGTACGATTTGACCTACCTGCCGGGCCAGGGCGTTTCAGTGACGCGAAACGGCGCCCCGCTGGGCCGGGTGGCGGGTCTCGATTTCAAAAAGGCCCTGTTCGGCATATGGCTCGGCCAGAAGCCGGCGGATGACGGGCTGAAGGAGGGAATGCTGGGCCGCTGAAGAACGGCCGGCATGGGGTGCGCCGGCCCCCCCCCGATGGGATTAGGGCGGGGTCAGCGCCCCTGAATCTTGTTTCGAATCCATCCCATAGCCCACCACCGGGCGATCAGGGCGGCGCCTGAAAACCCAAGCCCCAGGGCGGCGGCCGCGATCTGACCCTTGAACGCGCCTTCATATCCGCCATAGATCAACCCCCCCGCAACCGCCAGCCAGGCGGCCAGCCCCATCATCCGGGCCAGCCATCGCAGTCGGGCGATGGCGTTGATGCGGGGCAACGCCTGTTCAAAATGGCGTTTCAGCAGTTCCGGGTTTTCAAGGGCCTCCTCGGAGACAAAAAGGATCACATCGCCGTCCGGTTGTATCAGGCTTCGTGCGGCCAGGCGGCGATCTGAATCCGCCAGGGGCGAATCCGGGGCGTTCTCGTCGGCCCCGGATGCCGCCCCGGGCGCCGGCGTGATGATCTCAAGCCCCCCATCGCGGTAAAAGGCGGCCAGGTTTCCAAAGAGTCCCGTTCCGGCCATGGCCGACTCAGCGCGTGAAGAACTTTGACAGGCCGGCGAAAAAATCCTGCACGATCCCGACGAGCTGGCCCCAGAAGCTCAGCGAGATGGTCACGTTCTGGCTGTGGATCGACTGGATGGTGCGGCTGGTGGGGCTTTCGTCGGTGTAGCGGGGCTGGATGCGCGTGAGTATGTCGCCGTCGAGCTGGATGAGGGTCTGAATGGCGATCTGCTCCATGCCCATCTCCCATATTTTTCGCAGCAGCACCACCTCGTCGGTGGTCAGGAGCAGGGCCGGCTGCTGCTGCTCGATCTGTGCCCTGGAAAGATCGTTGTTCCAGTTTTCCACCCCCCGCCTTTTCAGATCGTTGAAGATGCCCTTGATCTGATCGGACATCTTCTTGATTCGGAACAGCATCACCAGGTCTGCCTCGTCGGTGTCCGACAGCGGCCCCGCCTTCCGCTTTTTCCCATACGCATTGATGGCCATAGAGGCGGTTTCCCGGATGAAGGAGAAGCTCTCCTCGCTGCCCAGGTGGGCGGGGCAGTCCTCGGGCCACAGGCCCATGGCCATCAGCTTGCGCTGGTAGTTCTGGGCGATGTCCACGATGGCGTGGCGTGGCTTGGGCATCTTGCGGCCGGTCATGTTGGGCTTGATGATGGTGTTGACCTCCAGGTTCATCAAATCCCGGGCGATGGACTCGATCTGAAACTTGAAATCGTCTATGGGCATGGGAATCAGCCTTCCAGGCGGGTTTCGGCCAGCTTCAGCAGCCGCTCTATGGCGTCCATGTTCCGCATGATGATGTCATAGCCCTCCTTTTCCCGGGCGGCGTGGTAATTCTTCAGGTTCTGGTAGGGGCCGGTGACGAAGTCCTCGTGATAGACCGTCTTGATGTCGCCCTGGAGCAGGTTGATCTTGGTCAGGATCATCTTCGGGTTGCGGCTGTAATCCAGGTCCGGGCCATTGTCCCCTTCCGGGGTCGCGTGGCCCACCGCCGTGATGATCTCCAGGGAGGCCAGGTTGTTGAGGGCGTTTAGAATGCGGTCCTTCAGGCTGTTGCCGGGGGTGTTGTCGGCCATGGGTCGCCTCCTTGCGGAAGTAAGAGGTTTTAAAAACGAAAATCGATGACGAACGGTTGTTGTGTTCTAAAGGGTTCTGGTGTCCTGAACGGTTGTCATGTCCTGAACGGTTATTGCCTCCGCTAAAATATGCGCCGGCCGGGGCCGAGTCGGCATGTGTCCGGCAGCTTGGGGGTGGTGCGCTCGGGCCCTACGATCATCCGGCCGCCGGCCCGCCGGGCCATTTCCATCAGCATCCCACTGAAGATCCACTGGTGAAAGGGATACAGGACATACCAGTAGGCCAGCCCCGCCAGCCCCCGGGGCAGAAACCGCGAGCGCAGGATGATCTCGGCGCCCTCCGCGGCCGGCTCGACGCGGATCTCCAGCAGCGCCTCGCCCGGCATCCGCATCTCCGCCAGCAGCACCAGGCGCTCGGGCGGCTCAATGACCATCACCCGCCAGAAATCGAGGGCCTCGCCCACGGCCAGCTTGGACGGGTGGCGCCGCCCCCGGCGCAGGCCGTATCCGCCCGCCATGCGGTCCACCGCCCCGCGCAGCCACCACAGGTAGTCGCCCGCGTAATAGCCGGTCTTGCCGCCGATGCGGGCCACCGGCTTCCAGGCCGCTTCCGGAGGGGCGGACACGCGGGCGCGATAGCCGCATTCCAGGATGGTGCCGCCTGCGTATTCGGCGTCCCCGCAGGCGGCCCACTCGGGGGTGGCGATGGCGCCGGCATCGGACCAGCAGGTCTCCACCATCTCCTGGGAGACCCGATCCAGGGCCAGGCGGATCGCCTCCCGGCAGGACAGGGGCGGCGCGGGCACGATCTGTTGGATGTCCGAATTCTGGCAGGTGACTGGAACCCCCATGCCCTCGGTCAGGGGAACGGCGATGGATGCGGGCACGGGCGTGATCATGTGGATCCATTGGGCCGACAGCCGGGGCGTGAGCAGGGGAACCTGGATGATCCGGCGCCGGGCCAGGCCGGCCTCCTCGGCGTAGATATTGATGATGTCGGTATAGGTGAGAACATCCGCTCCGCCGATGTCCAAGGTCCGGCCCAGGGCCCGCTCGTCGTCCAGGCAGCCGGCCAGGTAGTTGAGCACATCCCGGATGGCGATGGGCTGGCAGGGCGTTCGGACCCATTTGGGGGTGACCATCACGGGCAGCCGCTCGGTCAGATAGCGCAGGATCTCGAAGGAGGCGCTGCCGGAGCCGAGGATCATGGCCGCCCGCAGGGTGGTAACGGGCACCGGTCCTTCCGCCAGGATATCCTCCACCTCGTGACGGGACCGCAGGTGCGGGCTCATGTTCTCGTTGTTCTTGTCTCCAAGTCCGCTCAGGTAGATGATCTGGCCCGCGCCGGCCGCCGCCGCGGCCCGGGCCATGTTTTGCGCCGAGACCCGGTCCGCATGGGCGAACTTGTCCTTATGGGCGTTCATGGAATGGATCAGGTAATAAGCCGCCCGGCAGCCGGCCATGGCCCGGGTCAGGGAATCCAAATCCATGGCGTCCCCCTGCGCCAGCTCAACTGCCGGGTGGGAGGCCCAGGGCCGGCAGGCCATCTTCTCGATGGAGCGGCCCATGGCGCGGACCGAATGCCCCTCGGCGATCAGGCGCGGCACAAGCCGGCCGCCCACATACCCGGTGGCGCCGGTCACCAGCGCTGGCCCCCTGTTCGTGGCTGATGAAAAAGCTGTGGTCATATCATCTCCATCCCTTCACACTTGTTCCTTTCGCCCGAAGCGTTCCAAATGGATCTTTTTCACCGCCAGATCCGTCTCTTCATAGGGGGCCTTGGTCTCTGCCGGATACCCGATGGCGATGATCGCCTCCACCGCGTGCCCGTCCGGAATCTCAAGCAGATGGCGCACATGTTCATCGGCCGTCCGCTCCTGGCTGTGATCCCGCTTGCGGATCTGGCACCAGCAGGCCCCCAGGCCCATGTCCTCTGCCGCCAGCAGCAGGATGCAGCAGGCGATGGAGGTGTCCTCCACCCATACGTCCGATTTTGTGGCGTCGGCGGCCACCACAATCGCCATGGCCGCGTCTTTTATAAAGGATGCCCCGTGGGGCTTGCACCCGGCCAGCTTCCCCAGCATGGCGCGATCCGTCACCTGGATAAACTCCCACGGCCGGATGGACCGCGAGGAGGGCGCCAGCAGGGCCGATTTCATCAGCCGGTCCATTTTCTCAGGCTCGATGGGCCGGTTCTCATAGCGCCGGATGCTGCGTCTTTTTAAAAGAACATCATAAAGCATTCCGTTCCTCCTCATTCCCCGATGGTTTCCACCGCGGCGAATTTCGGCTCATGCAGCGGCAGCAGGATGTCCGCCATTTCCCGCACCTTCAGCATGATGTCATACGCGGCGTGCGGGCTCGTGCAGGTGCCCGGCGGTATCACCTCCATCTCCATTGCCTTGATTTGCCTGGGCGGATCGAAGTTTTCCGCCATCACGCAAAACCCGGTGATGGCCGCCCGTCCCGCCGGCGTGTCCACCAGAACGGTCAGCCCGCCCTCGGTGTGGGCAGGCGTGTGAACCACCCTTATGCCCGGGGCGATCTCAACGTCTCCCTTGATGATCTCGATCTGGCCGTTTTCCTCCACGTCCTCAATGTAATCGGCAAGATACCGGAAATCGAGGGGATGGGGGTCGTGAATCCGCTCCAGCTCCTTTTCATGGACATAGATGCGGGCGTTGGCGCATTTGTAGTCGTTCTCGCAGTGATCGTTGTGCAGGTGCGTGTGAATGACGATATCGATGTCCTCAGGCGAAAGGCCCCATTTGGCCAGCCCTTCCTCGAAGGTGTAAATCGGGCCGCCGATGGCCTTTTCCCGGTCCTCGGACTTGATGGGGCTCATCTCGCCCGTATCCACCAGGATGCGCTTGCCGCCGCCATCCACCGCCTCCAGATACCAGCAATAGATCGGGATGGCGCAGGGCGCGCCGTAATCGTGCTGATAGGTCATCATGCCCTTGTCGAATACCTTTGTTCCCATGACGATGGGATGGATCTTGTATTGCATCTTTTTCATATCCTCCTTAAAAAATCCGCCCGTGCATTCGAATTCTTGACGGATCGGCCCCGTATGCCGTACACTTTCCCGAGGAGTGACGAACACCTTTACAGAAAGCGCCATGCACGATTCCCTGCTCAATCATCCGTTGATCAGCCAGCGGTATTTTTTTCCAAGGAAGGCCCGGTTCCCCGACCCCTTCTGGGTCGATTGCGGGGACGCCCGCCTGGCGTGCCACTATCGGCAGGGGCATCCGGGGGGCAAGACGCTGGTGCATTTCCACGGCAACGGCGAGATCGCGCCCGATTTCATGGGGGATTTCGCCGATATCATCGACTCCATGGGGCTTAACTGCTTTCTGGTGGAATATCGGGGGTATGGCATGTCCACGGGAACGCCGGCCATGGTCAAGATGCTCGGGGATGCGGAGCGGGCGATCAATGCGCTGGGCGAGCCGCCGGAAAACCTGGTGCTGTTCGGACGCAGCCTGGGCTCGCTGTACGCCGTTCACGGGGCGTGGCGGCTGCGGCGGGTGGCCGGGCTGATCCTGGAAAGCGGCATCGCAAACCCGCTGGAGCGGCTGCTGATCCGCCTGCACCCCACCGAGATCGGGACCACTGTGGAGCGGCTGGCCGAGGCCGTCTTTCAGCACATCAACGTGGGATACAAGCTGGGCTACTACGAGGGGCCCACGCTGGTGCTTCACTGCAAATACGACGGCCTGGTGGATGTCTCCCATGCCCAGCTCCTTTACCGATGGGCCGGCGGCCCCGCCACCCTGAAGATTTTCGATAGGGGGGATCACAACACCATCTTTCAGAAAAATTCCCGCGAATACGTCAAGGCCATCCAGGACTTCTTCACGGAACACCGCATCTGAGCATTCACTGAGGATCGCGCCCGAGCATTTCAGGTCCGGCGCCGTCTTCATACCGCGCAAATGCCGGCGAGTTTGCCCGACGGGCGGAAGCATCAGGGGCGGCGGCAGACTCACGATTCGGGGCCGGCGCCCGCCTCCGGCGGCGCGGCGGGCGAAAGGCGCAGCAGAGGCGCCGGCCGGCCCTCGGTTGACACATAAATATCTCCGCCGTCCAGGGCAAAGCAGATTCCCTCGGCCTGGGCCAGCACCGGCATCTCGATTTTCCGGGGCGTTCCCTGAATGGCCATGGCCCAGTCCTCGCCCGGGCCGCGCTCGAAAAGATACGCCTGCTTGTAAGTCAGCACCGCGGCGCGACGGCCGTCCGGCGAGATGTCCATCGCCGTGGGCGCGGCTCCATGGCCGGCAATGATCGGATTGGCGCCGATATCGGCCAGGGTGGGGCCGGGGAAGGGCTGGATCTGGGCCAGGAAACGGGCGGTGGCCATGGGCTCGCCCATATCCGGTTCCGGAAGCGATTCCGGGTCGGATGCCTCGCCGGAGGGCGTTCCACCCGTTCCGAGGGCCTCCGACAGCTTCAGGCCATACAGCCGTGGCGGGTCGTCGCGTTTCGAGAGCAGCAGCACCCACCCCGCGGCGGTGTCCACGGCAACGGCCTCGCAGTCCCTGGGGCCGTCCTCATACCGGAAGCGGATGCGCCGGCGGATGGGATGATCGGCCATGACCGGCTCGCCGGCGGGGAGGCGCGGCTCCCATAGCAGATACAGATCGCAGTGGGGGCGAACGGCCCTGTTGTCCCCCACATCGGCGATGAGCAGCCAGTCGGCGCCATCCGTGGCGAAGGCGGCCATGTCTTCCCAGTCGATGTTTTCCGCCCCGGCGAGGCGGATGCCGCCCAGATGGGTGCCGCCGGTGTCCATGGCATAGACAATGGGGCCGCCGCCGCTGTCGTTGAAGGTCCACAGCACCCCCGGATTCCGCCGCGAGGCGGCCAGGCCGCTCGATTCGGAGATTTCCGGCCACTGGATGTCTCCGACGTGAACGGCCGGCTCGAAGGGGGCGTCCGCCAGCAGGGAGGCCGGGCGCACCGCGAAGCATCCGGCGGCGCAGGCCAGAACCGCCACAACCAACGCCTTTAAGATTCTCGGTTTCATAAAGGGGGGTCTATCACATCCCCCGGGCCCTTGTCCAGTCCGTATTGGATCGGCGCCCTGGGCGGCGCGGGATTAGATCGGCGCCTGGGACGGCGCGGGCAATTTTTCCAATCGCCCGCGCTTCGGGGGCCGCCTTCCGGGGTGGGGAAAGCGGCCCGGCGATCACCGGCCCCGCCTGAAGGCGGCGGGATCGGCCTACTCGAACTTGATGGAGATCCGCACGTTTACATTGATGCCTGAGGCGATGGCCTGGATCAGCTCGCCAACGGTGCCGTCCATTTCCGGTCCGGCGAAGGCGGGAGCCGCGTATGTCTCGGCGGAAGGCGCGGCGGCGGCGGCGGCCGCGGGCTCCGCCGGGGCGGGCGGGGCGACGCGGACCTCGGTCTCCTCGACCTCCGGCTCCGTCTCATCTGCCGGCCCCTCTTGCGCATAGGGCGCAAGGTCCGGATAATCGGTCAGGGCATGTTCCAGTGTGTAGCGATCCTTGCCCCGCTTCAGCGAAAGGCCCCGGGCCTGTTCCGGCGCGAGGTATTTGGCCTCCTCGATCATTTCATAGAAAAACCGCCGCCCTTCCCGATGGCGCTTGATGAAGTGGCCCAGATCCGTCTTCTGAAGCTTGGACAGCAGGCTGGTGGCCTCGGAATCGGTCATGGACAGCCCTGTTTCGTCGGTCACTTTTTCCGCCACTTCCACCGCGTTCATGAGCCCCCCGTTCATCAGGGCATGAATGACCGCCTCGTTTTTCGTGATAGTTTCTTGGGCCATGGGATTGTTTCCCTCCTAGTCTTTGTTGTTTAGTGTTATTGTCGTTCCCTCTGAAGATCGGGTTGTGAATACTTCATTTTAACCACATTATGATATCAACATTAGGTATGTCAACAGTTTAATAATCGAATTATTGGCATGAATAGGACCGCTTTGGGGATAGTTTAGTATAACACTAATAAAAACAAAGACTTATTAAGTATATCAAGGGCGGATCAGGCGGGGATGGAAAAGGGGAAAAAAGGTGTGCTCCGGGCGTTAAAAATTTCTTGATTATGGAAAGGACCCGGCTTAGAATCCTTTCCAAGCGAGTCAGTCGCGATGGGAAGTATGGCGCGGCGCGAGCCTTAACCACCCCCAGCGCGGGGGGGCCGACCCTTTCGGCCGAGGATATTATGTTTTCCTTCCGCCATCCGGTCGGCAAAGGCCGGTTAGGCACAAGGAGGTTCGCCATGTATCTGGTTTACGGCGCGTTGTGCGCATGTCTGGCCGTGCTGCTGTTCTGCGTCACCATCATCGGGGCGCGAAAACCCGCTCACTCCTGGATTTTTTCCGACAGCATCGCCGCCAATGTCTGGGTGCCGGCCATCATCCTGCTGGGCATCATGGGGCTGGCCTTCGTCGTCCAGTTTTTCCTGACCCTGGCGATGTCGGCGGCGGGCATCGGCCATGTGGCCGGGGCCGGGGCCATTGTGGCGGCCACGGTGGGGCTGGTGCGATCCATGGGCGTCCGGCGGCGGCTGGCGGCCTTTGCCGCCGAGGCGGGGCCGGCCGTCGTTCTGGATCTTCCATCTTCCCGAAATGAAGCGGCGTCGGAGGGGCCGAGCGATATGCCCACCGCGCCCCATGGCCGCAGAGCCGCCTGATGATGTGAGCGGCGCGAAAAAGGAAAGGGCGGTCCATGACGGACCGCCCGATTCCCGTTTCCCTTTCCCCATGTCCCGGATGTGTCAATGGTTTAATGGGAAGCGGGAACACCCCCCTGTTTCATGGCAAGCCTTAGTGGATGATCTGATAAAACTCCTCCGGCCGCAGCCGTTTGGCCCGCGCCATCTGGCCGATGGTGCCCTCGGGGACGATCCGCGCTGTCTCCTCGATCTTCTGCGCCACCACATTTTCCGGCAGACTGAAATACCGGCAGAAGGCGGCAAGGTCCATTTGCGCGAGATCCGCCGGCGGGGCGTGGGGCAGTGCCGCCATCGGCTCGGAGGCATTCAGGTTCAGGCCCCGCTCACTGGCGTAGGCGAGGAAGCGGTTGTTGAGATAATAGCGGATCTTATAGTCGCGGGTTCCGATGTCCGCCGCCGCCATTTCGGCCATGAGCTGATCCTTATGATTGCCGATGAATGTGTTTTTCAGGCAGGACCGTATCGCCGCGTTGCGAATGACCGGTATGTCCGAATGGCGCATCCGGCTCTTGAATTTGCAGGAGGCGGCCATCCGATCGATCAGCCGGCTCTGACAGGCGGCCGGGTCCATCGCCTGGTCCGCCCCCGCCCATGCCTGACAGATAAGCGCCAGCGCGAGCATTGCTCCTCCAATTGTCACTGCCATCTTGCGTTCCATGATTTCCTCCTTTTCTTGCCATGAAAAATAGGCGATCCGCCATGGCCGCTTTCATCTATAGCAATTTGCGTGCCATGGGGGTTAAAAAAAGAGAAAACACATCGATAACAATATGTTGCGACGGATTTGGCGGATGGCTTGGGCGTGGAGGCGAGATAACCGCTGGCAACAATTGACGACACACCTTGGCCGATGTTGTCAAGATGCATGGCGCAACGGTTCCTTTCAACGGATGCCGTATTTCTGGAGCTTATAGCGGAGGGTGGAATAGGGCATCTGCAGATTTCGGGCCGCCTGTCGCCGGTTCCAGCGGGCATCGGTCAGGGCGCTGAGGATCTGTTCCCGCTCCGATTCGGCCGCCTCCGATTCGGTGTCAGGGGGGAGGGCGCCCCTGGTGGCCCCCTTGTCCGGCAGGTAAAGGTCCATGGAGCGGATCTGGCCCGCCCGTCGTAGGATGGCCGCACGCTCCACGATGTTTCGCAGTTCCCGGGCGTTGCCCGGGTAGGGATAGTTTAGAAGCCGCTGGAGCGCCCCTTCGGAAAATCCGGAAAAGCGCAGCCCCTTGGCCACCGCGAAGCTGTCCAGGAAATGCTCCGCCAGCGGCACGATGTCTTCCGGCCGCTTCCGCAGGGGAAGCACCGTCAGGGGCATCAGGTTGAGGCGATAATAAAGATCCTGGCGGAAGGTGCCCGCCCGGACGCGCTCTTCCAGGGGCGCGTTGCTGGCCGCCACGATGCGGATGCGCACCGAAATCTCCCTGGAGCCCCCCACCCGCCGCACGGTCCGTGTCTCTATGGCCCGGAGCAATTTGGCCTGGGCCGCCGGGGAAAGGTCCGCCACCTCGTCGAGAAACAGGGTGCCGCCGCTGGCCAGCTCGAAACAGCCGGCCCTGGGGCCGGTGGCGCCGGTGAAGGCGCCCCGCACGTGGCCGAATAGCTCGCTTTCCACCAGGGTGTCGGGCAGGGCCGGGCAGCTCACGGCGATAAAGGGGCTGTGCTCGGGCCCCGCCAGGGTATGCAACTGGCGGGCCGCCACCTCCTTGCCGGTGCCCGTTTCGCCGGTGATGAGCACCGTGTCGCAGTCCATGTCCGCCGCCCGGCGGATCTCCTCCAGCAGTTGCCGGGTGGCCCCGCTCGACCCCACAAATCCCCGGTGGCGCGGGCCGATGGCGCCGCAGGGCTGCATCGCGGCCAGGGTCTGGCGCAGGTTTCCCCGCTCCCGGATCAGCTCCCGCAGGCGCAGGGTCTTTTCCAGCACCGCGTCCAGCTCCATCAGCTTGACCGGCTTGGGCAGAAAATCGGCGGCCCCCCGCCGCAGGGCCTGGATCACCATCTCCATGCTGCCGTGGCCGGAGATGATCACCACCTGGGTTTCTGGCGCCGCTTCCCCGGCCCGGGCCAGCAACTGGATGCCGTCCATGCCCGGCATCTGCACGTCCACCAGGGCCAGGTCGAATTCCTCGGCCCGCATCCGCTCCAGTCCTCTGATGCCGTCGCGCTCCATTGTCACCCAGTGGCCGCAATCGCGCAGGTAATCGCCCAGGGTCCGAAGAACGATCTCCTCGTCATCCACGATGAGTACGCGCAGGGCGGGGTCAACCATTTTCCGTATCCTCCCGATCCGATTTCCCGTTGAAATTTCCATCCGATAGGCGGCCGGCGCCCGTCCCTTCGGCTTCTGCGGCCGGCAGCCGAATGATGGCGCGGGTCCGATGGCCGGGAGTCGATTCGATCTTCATATCGCCCCCCGCCTGGGCGATGAGATGGCTGGAGATGGCAAGCCCCAGGCCCGTGCCCCGATCCGGCCCCTTTGTGGTGAAAAAAGGATCGAAGATCCGGGTGAGCATTTCGGCCGGAATGCCCGAGCCGTGATCGGTGATGATGATCCGCGCAACGGCGCCCTTCTCGTCGGCCTGTGTGTCCGTTTCGATGCGGATGCCGTCCTGGAACGAGACCGCCTTTTCCTCGTCCGAACCGGCCGTCATGGACGTTTCCATGGCGTCCCTGGAGTTGGTCAGCAGGTTGATGATCACCTCCTCGAGGGAAAAGGGGTTGATGCGCACATCGGGCAGGTCCATGCCGGGGATCAGCTTCAGGCCAATGCCCTTGGAGCGGAGCTGGGCGCTCATCATGCCCATGGCCGAGCAAACCACTTCGTTGACATTGACCGCCTGGGTCTCCGGTTTTCCCGCCTCCCGGGCGAACAGCCGCACATGTTCGATGATGTGGGTCATCCGGTCCGCCTGGTCGATGATGGCTCCCAGCCGCTCCCGCGTCCTTTCCGGCGTCAGGTCCCACCCCCGCTCCATGGCGATCAACAGGTGCTCGGCGATGCCCCGCACCCCCACCAGGGGCTGGTTGAGTTCATGGGCGATGCCGGCGGCCATTTCCCCAAGGGAGCGGAGCCTGTCGGTGCGCATCCGCAGGGCCCGCTGTTCGGCCAGCTCATTTTCGGCGGCCGCCAGGCGGGCTTCGGTGCGCTTGCGCTCGGTCAGATCCCGGGCGATGTTTAGCACCGCTTTCCTGCCCTCGTATTCAATGATCTGGGAGCGCACCTCCACCGTCAGTCGCTCGCCGCTTCGGGTGCGATGGATGCATTCGAAGACGCTGTTGCGCGGAGCGTCCTGCCCCGGACGGGTGTAAGAGGGCGGATGACCGTCCAGGGGTACGCAGAGTTCGGCCACGCTCATGGCCAGAAGCTCGTTGCGCCGGTACCCCAGGCTCTGGCAGAGCCGCTGGTTGACCTCCAGAAGCTGGCCGGAAAAATCATGGATGGCGATGCCGTCGCCCACGCTGTCGAAAAGGGTCTTGTACCGGTGTTCCGATTCCAGCCGGGCCTGGGCCAGCTCCAGGTGATTTTTGACACGGGCCAGCACAATGGCCGGGGTGAGAGGACGGGAGATGTAGTCCACAGCGCCAATGTCAAGGCCGGTGGCCACGTCCTCGGCGGCGCTCATGGCCGTGATGAAGATGACCGGTATGGCGCGGGTGAGCGGGTCTGCCTTCAGGCTGCGGCAAACGGCGTAGCCGTCCATTCCGGGCATGATCACGTCCAGCAGAATCAGGTCGGGCGGCGGCTGGCGCCGGGCCTTTTCCAGGGCCTCGGCGCCCCCTTTTGCGGGGATGGTTCGATATATGGGCGTCAGGATGAAGGCAAGCATGTCGATGTTGCCGGGATCATCGTCCACGATCAGCAGGGTGGGGCGGTCCTTGCGCGGCGCCTCCCCGGCGCCGATGGACAGGCGCGGAGAGGGGGCGCCGGTGTCAACCCATTCGGCGGCGGACTGGATCCGGCCGATCTGGTCCAGCGCCGCGGCCAAGGCGGTGGCCAGGTCCGCGGGGCATTCCGCGGACGGATCCGGCGGACCTTGCGTAGCGCGGCGCAGCCGGTCCGCCAAGGCGCCGGCGGCCGCGGCAATATCCAGGGCGCCCAGGTTGGCGGCCACGCCTTTGAGGGTGTGGGCCAGTTGAAAGGCGCCGGGGGCGTCTCCGCGCCGCAGGTGGTCCCGGAGCCTTTCTTCGGCCCCGCCGACCTGATCCGCGAAGCTGTCCAGCAGCCTCCGATAGGCAACGCGGTTGCCCCGCAGCCGCTTCAGCCCCTGGTCCGTATGAATGGCGGGTGGATTGTCCATGGTCAAAATCGACTGTTCCGCATGCCGTGTTCAGAACGGGCGTTTGGTTGATGTAAATTCTGAAGCTGTCTGTTTTTATAACAGCCATCGGCGGAAAAATCAAGGATGGATCAGCTCGGCCTCCCCCAGCGGCGAGGCGCCCCTGCAGGCCGCCGCGAAATCCTCCGGATAGTGGGAATTGATCCAGCGGAGCTGCGCCTCGGTGAAAGAGCCCGGCGAATAGGGCAGCTTGGGCAGAAAGCTGTACAGCAGCCGCTGGTCGGTATCCGTCACTCCCATGCGTTTTGAAAACTCGATGGTGGTGATCATCCGCGCCCCCAGCGCCTCCAGGCACTGGACGGCCACGCGCATGGCCCGGTCCAGCGATGCCCGGGTAGCCGTGTCCGCCTCCAGAATGTTGCCCACCGGCCCCGTTGTCATGAGCTGAAGCTCCCACTGGGAGGTCTGGGCCTTCGGCGCGAACAGCAACACCCGATCGTCTTTAAAAACGATCAGGCTGCCCGGCCGATCCGTCCGCCCGTCCATGCGGGCATTCGTCCGGATGGCGGCGATATATCGATGAAAAAAGTCGGCTCCCGTCTCCCGCCGGTATTCCCTGATAAAGGCATCCACCAGATCCCCGCAGGCGTAGGTCGGCAGGCTGTCCATTCCGTCCACCCGGTCCATGCCGTCCACTTCGCCCACCTTGCCCGAAAAAACCGGAATCCGCCCCGGAATCCGGGCATACTGCTGGTGCGCCTGCTGGTGCGACGCATGCAGCCGATAACCGGAGGGCGCATAGTCAAACCCGAAATTCCATCCCCACAGGGTGGCGTCAAACTCCGGCTTCCCGTCCTCCCCCAGCCCTTTAATTTTCGCCAGGATCGCCACCCGCAGCCGCTCCAGCTCCTCCGGGGCCAGCCGGCATCGCCGGGCATCCACCGGAACCCCCGCCAGCCGCGCCGTTTCCACATAGACGCGCTGATAATAAAGATGCCGCATCCCGGTGAAATCGGCCTCGGACAGGGCCGATGCCCGATACCGGATGGCGTCATGGGCCATGTTGGCCGCGTAATGCCCCCAGGGG
>JAABTE010000313.1 GCA_011390035.1 Desulfobacteraceae bacterium
CGGCCGCCGAAACATCGGCCGCCTGGCGCCCCTGGCGAACGCCCGATTTGACGACGCCGCCGTGGAGGCCCTCCGGCGGGGTGATCCGGCCGCCGCCTTCGGCCCGGATTTTGCCGGCATCCACCTGCCCGAGGCCCAGCGCCTGCCGGGGGGCCGGATGACGCTTATCCACCGCATCCTGGCCTTTGCGCCCGACGGCGGCCGCTATGGCGCGGGCCTGATCCGCGCCGAGGCGGACATCCGGCCGGACGACTGGTTCCTCACCTGCCATTTCGTGGACGACATGGTGATGCCCGGCACCCTGATGTACGAGTGCTGCGCCCACGCCCTGCGGGTCTTTTGCCAGCGGATCGGATGGATATCGGATCGGCCGGAGGCCCGATTCGCCCCGCTTCTGAATGTTCCGGCGGTCCTCAAGTGCCGGGGGCCGGTAACGCCCGAGACCCGGCGGGTGATCTACGAGATCCACATCCGGGAACTCGGATACGGCCCCGAGCCCTACGCCATCGCCGACGCCCGCATGTTCGCCGACGGCCGGTTCATCGTCTTTTTCAAGGACATGTCCCTTCGGCTGGTGGGCGCGGACGCCGAAGAGATGGCGGCCCGCTGGGAAAAACAATCGGAGGAATCGCCATGCGCCCCAACCGACCCCGTTCCCGACCCCGTTCCCGACTCCGTCCCCGCGCCCGCGCCCCCTTCCCGGCCGCTGTACGACCGCCGGCAACTGCTGGCCTTCTGCGAGGGCAACCCCTCCGAGGCCTTCGGCGAGCCTTACCGCCCCTTCGACCATGACCGGCGGATCGCCCGGCTGCCCCGCCCCCCCTACTTTTTCATGGACCGGGTAACGGCCGCGGAGCCGCCCCCGTGGGAGACGGCCGCCGGCGGCTGGATCACAGCCGAATACGACATGCCGGCGGACGCCTGGTACTTCGCCTCGGAGGGCACCGGCTACATGCCCTTCTGCGTGCTGCTGGAGATCGCCCTTCAGCCCTGCGGCTGGCTGGCTGCCTATGTCGGGTCTGCCCTGAGAAGCCAAAAGGACCTGAAGTTCCGCAATCTCGGCGGAAAGGCGGTCCAGCACGCCCCCATCCCCACGCCCCCGCCGGGAAAGAAGCGAACCCTGACCATGCGGGCCCGGATTACCCAGGTGGCCGAGGCCGGCGAGATGATCATCGAGCATTTCGACATGCAGGTGTGGGCGGCCGACACCCTGCTCTATTCAGGCACCACCTATTTCGGATTTTTCACCGAGGCGGCCCTCGCCCAGCAGATCGGCATTCGGGGGGCGGCGGAGGCGGCGTGGAAGCCGGACCCGGCGGCCCTTGAAAACGCCGAATCGGAAACCTTTCCCCCGGCCGCCCTGCGGGACCCGGAGGCGACGCCGGATCCCGGCGCGGCCTCCCCCGGGCCGGCATGCGAGAACCCCGCCGGCGGCCTGACCCTGCCAGGCCCTGCCCTGCGGATGATAGACGCCGTCTCGGCCTACCTGCCCGACGGCGGCCCCGACGGCCTCGGCTTCATCCGGGGCGTCAAGGACGTGGACCCGGAGGAATGGTTCTTTACGGCCCATTTTTACCAGGACCCCGTCTGTCCCGGCTCCCTGGGGGTGGAATCTTTCCTGCAATTGATCAAATACGCGGCCATCCGGCGCTGGCCCGAGCTTTGCGCCACCCGCCGGTTCGCGCCGCTCACCGCCGTTGCCCATGAGTGGATCTACCGGGGCCAGGTAATACAGGCCAACCGCCGGGTAACGGTGGAGGCTTGCGTCACCCGGATCGAGGAGGGGCCGGAGCCGGTCATCATGGCGGACGGCTACCTGACGGTGGACGGCCTGTTCATATACCAGATGAAGGGATTCGGATTTCGGCTGGAGAAGCTGGAGAAAGGGAAGCGATAATCGGCATGAATTACACAAAGGCATACATCCGCTCTTTCGGGTACGAGCTGGCGCCCAACGTGGTGGCGTCCGAGGATCTGGAGGGCCGCCTGGCGCCGCTGTACAAAACCCTGCGCATCCGGCGGGGGCAGTTGGAGGCCATGACCGGGATTTACGAGCGGCGCTACTGGGACCCCGGTTTCAAGGTGTCCGAGGGCGCCGCGGCCGCGGGGAAAAAGGCGCTGGACAATGCCGGACTTCCGGCCTCGGCCATCGACATGCTCATCTACGGCGGCGTCTGCCGGGACAACCTCGAGCCGGCCACCGCCTGCGCCGTGGCCCATGCCCTGGGGGCGCCGCCCGAGGCCCAGGTGTTTGATGTCTCCAACGCCTGCCTGGGTGTCCTGAACGGCATGATCCTCATCGCCAACGCCATCGAGCTGGGCCAGATCCGGGCCGGGATGGTGGTCTCCTGCGAAACGGCCCGGAACGTGGTGGACATCACCATCGACCGGCTGCTGGCTGAGGGAAACATGGAGATGTTCAAGCAGAGCATCGCAACGCTCACGGGCGGCTCCGGCGCGGTGGCCGTGCTTCTGACGGACGCGGATCTGGCCGGCGGCGCACCGCAACAGCCGGCGGCGCCGCAACAGCCGGCAGCGGTGATGCCGCCTTCACCGGCGGCGGCGCAGGCCATCAACTGCTGGGCGGCGTGGCCATGAACGCGGTGGATCAGCACAGGCTCTGCCTGTGGGGGCCGGACGCCGGGGCGGCCGTGGACGGCGAACACATGATGTGTACCGACGCTGTGGGCGTACTCCAGCACGGGGTGGCCCTGGGCCGGCGCACCTACGACGCCTTCAGAAAACAGATGGGCTGGGCCGCTGACAAGCCGGACAGGATCATCTGCCATCAGGTTGGGGCGGCCCACCAGAAGACGCTCCTGGAAGCCGTCGGCATCTCCGGAGAAAAGGATTTCACCACCTTCGAATACCTGGGAAACATCGGCACGGTCTCCTTGCCCATCACGGCTGCCATCGCAGATGAGCGAGAATTTATCACTAAAAACGACCTGGTGGGTTTCTTCGGCATCGGCAGCGGGCTCAACTGCATGATGCTGGGCATCCGCTGGTGAGGGAGGGGACAATGGCGCGTGTCAATCCCGTATCGGCCGCCGGCCTGGAGGCGCTGTATCCCTTCGCCTCCCATCGGCTGGACCTGAAGGGACTTTCCTGTCATTATGTGGACGAGGGCCGGGGCGAGCCGGTGGTGATGCTCCACGGCAACCCCACCTGGTCCTTTTATTACCGAAACCTGGTG